>CAMWLE010000070.1 GCA_947175015.1 uncultured bacterium | reverse complement strand
AAAGTATATGATATAAGCAATGCAAAATTTCAGTTTGACTTTCTGATTTTTTAACGAAAGAAGTTGATTTGATTTCTGCCTCTGGTATAATAATGTGTGGCAACATTTTGGCAACAGAAAATCAGTAAACCAGATATATGATGTAATTGAAGTAAAAAAGGACGTGTATCCGCACGAAACTTAAACAAATACAGTTAATGACAACAAAGAACACGCCGAGTTCGAGTGATGAAATGGGATTTGAGAACCAAGGGGGCTGTAAAAAATCCTGTCTCTATGGGTAAATGATCTTTCCTGATAGGAATCAGATATGTAGAATCAAGAGATTGATTGGAGGAATATAGATGTCAAAACAAAAATTGATTATTATAGCAGGTTCTCCGTGTGTGGGGAAAACGACAGTGACACAGAAACTTTTTACTTCTTATGAAAACAGTGCTTATTTTGATGGCGATTGGGCATGGTGTGTCAATCCGTTTTCGGTTGATGATCCGCGATTGAGAAATGGTGATAAAACAATGTCATTCGCGTTATCTACATATTTAAACTCTAGTTTTGATTATGTCTTTTTTTCATCGGTGGTTGTTGTGGATAAAACAATTCGTGAAGCGATATTAAAAGATATAACAGCAAAAGATTATTCTGTTATTGGCATTACCCTGACCTGTTCGGAGGAAACTTTGCGTGAACGTCATAAAAAGCGTGGAGATGCGAATGAATGTTCTTTTCACTGGCTGCATTTAAAACCATATGAAGGTGATTATGTTATTAATACAGATAACAAAAGTGTTCAACAGGTTGCTGATGAGATGAAGGTTATTATAGCTAGTGGGTGAAATAGAGGATGGAGGCACTTTTCCGCGCCGATCCGAACCTGAAAGAGTACATCCTCATTGTCCAGCATGCCAGGGCTTTATATAGCATGCCAGCGTGCTAAACGGAAAGGAAACATACCATGCGCGAACTGAACGATAAAAAATTGCTGGCCCAATGCCGCCGCATCAAGGAGATGATGGCGCAGGCGGCCCAGGATCCGGCCTACCAGGAGACCCAGGAATACCGTTATACGACGTACCTGTGGAAGAGCAGTCCCACGCTCTCCTTGGAGGAGGTCGGGCGGTTTGAGGAGAAGGCCGGCATCAAGCTGCCCATCGAATATGTCTACTACTTAACTCAGATCAGCAGCAGTACCTGGCTAGACGACTTTTCCAGTCTGGAATACGACCCGGAGGTCATCACCCAGGTGTCGGAGCAGCTATCCCGGGAGATGAGCGTGGAGGAGTGGAAGGCGCTCTACGGCAAGGAGGGGCACATGAGCCGGGAGGAGCCAGGTACCCTCTGCCTCTGCGGCATGGACCTGACCCTGGAGGCATATCTAATTGTCAACGGACCCAACCGGGGGCGGGTGGTTTATCTGGACTGGGACGGCGACTTCGCCCCTATGTGGCCGAAGGGAAGTCCTGACTTTCTGACCTGGTGCGAGAACTACTACCGTGAGTTGTTAGCGGGGTGCGTCAGCGTCATCTGGCAGTTTATGTGGCAGGAACCGGGGGACGAGGCCGCCCTTATCCGGGCCTATGGCACTGCCAGAGACGGCGAATATCGGCAGGAGGTGCTGAAAAGCTTCTACAAGTTTCAAAACCTGTCTGAGGAAACCTGCCTCTTCCTAGAGGGTTGCTCGGACTACCCGGAACTGGCAAAGAAGATTCTGGCAGCGTTTGGCCGGTAGGGAGACTGTGCTGTCTGAAGGAAGCGGCGGCTGAATAAGTCGGACATATGCGTAAGCAGCAGGAATTGGACGCAGCAATTGAGCGGGAACAGGCGGAGGTGGATGCGTTCAACGCCGACACGGACCTGGCCGATCAGCTTCTGGAGTTGGTCAAGCGGTACACCGATTTTTCGGTGCTGACCACGCTAATAATTTTAGAGTTTGTGGACAAAAACGTTGTCCATGCGCTGGACAGGTCCAGCGGCGAACGGGTACAGGAAGTTGATATTTACCTGAAGTTTATCGACAAATTTGATGTGCCTATCCCGGAGCCTATGCAGGATGAACTGGAGGAACAGGAACGGTTGCGGAGGAAACGGGAAAAGCAACGGGAATATTCCAGACGTTCCCGTGAAAAGAAAAAGCGGCCGGAAGTCCGTGGTTGAATATGTTGTGTCAAGGGGCGACTGTATCAAGCAGAACACCCTTTTAGTGCTCAAAATTTTAATCTATGTGAAATCAGCGAATTTGAATAAGGCGGAAAATCGCAGAAACCCAGTGTTTATACGGGTTTTCAGACTTTCAAGAGGTCTTTTGATAACAAATTGATAGTAGTCGTTTGAGAGCTATTTTTCTTGCGGTCTGATGGTTTACAGGTGGGAGAACTGTTGGATCATGGAGCATAAAAACCGAGGGGGTCTTCCCATTGGGATCCCCAGATAAAGTTACACTATTCTTGGGAAAAAACAAGTTGACAAATAGAAAACCGGGTTGTATGATAGAACCATCAAGAGTAATCAAAATGTATCTGTATATTCGGGCAATTTCTGCCATGGCATATTCTGCCACGATACTCATGTAAAATAATATGATGGCAGAGGGAGCCGTCCATGGGAAGCCTCTGCAGAAAAAGGAGGGAAGCATGGAAACAGCAAGAAAAGGAGAATTATTTGCTATGCTGCGGACTGAAGAACGAAAATATACCATAGCGGACATTGAGGCATTGCCGGAAGGAAAGCGTGCGGAACTGATTGATGGGGCATTGTACATGATGGCATCGCCGGGACGGAAGCATCAAGATATTGTGATGGATTTAGCCTATTTGATAAAAGATCATATTGTGCAGGGAAATGGTTCATGCAAGGTTTATCCGGCACCTTTTGCGGTGTTTTTGAATGCGGATGACAGGAACTATGTAGAGCCTGATATATCCGTAATCTGCGATAAAAGCAAACTTACAGATAAGGGATGCAGCGGTGCGCCCGACTGGATTATTGAAGTGGTATCGGATGCCAGCCGTTCCATGGATTATGGTAGAAAATTATTCAAATACCGTACAGCAGGTGTCAGGGAATACTGGATTGTAGACCCTGACAAGGAGAGAGTTACAATTTATCATTTTGAGCAGGATACCATGGAGGAATATGGTTTTAGTGATAAAGTAAACGTGGGAATGTATGAAGGATTTATAATTGACTTTTCAGGAGTTGGGCTTCAATAAAATGGCTATAAGGGATGGAAAAGCAGGGTTGGAGATTATATTGTTGCCAGCTATGATTTTGCAATACCAGATACATCTGCAAAATAGAGCTGTTTTGCATTGTCATAGAAAATCTTTCTTCTGTCGGCTTCACTGAGCTTGGGGTTTTCGGCCACAAAGTCTATGAAATGCTGATAGGTGTCTCTGGTCATGGCAGAGGGGATATCACTGCCCCACATGAGCCGGTCTGCACCCACGATGTCCACACCAGATTTGACGTATTCCATGGCGGTGGGGTAGGGATAAGTTTCCGGTTTGCTGTTTAAGCAAAGGGCTGCAAGGTCAAACCATACATTGGGCAGAGCAAGTTTTTCCAGGGAACGTTTTAATAATTCGCCGTCTCCTAACTGAGGCGCCAGCAGATGGCATATGACGAAATTCATCTCCGGGTAACGCAGAATCGCATTCCGGAGTGCATCTACCTGCCAACAGTTGTTACCCGGTCTTCCAATATCTATGACAAAGGTCAAACCATGTTTCGCTGCATGAGTATATGCCTGATTCATTACTTCTCCGTCAAGGTCCACGGTCGGATGATAGCTCATCAGACCGGAGCCATTACTGACTTCAAATTTAATAATCTTAAAATTTAATTCTTCAAATAAATGTTTTTTGATTCTGTCTGCCTGAACGCAGAATGGATCATAAGTTGCTGCGCCTGTGAATCTGTCAGGATATTTCTGCATTGCCTCATAGGTGTATAAGTTCTGAAAGCCGAAATAATTTCCTTGTAAAAGCACAGCTTTTTCCACGCCATGAGCATCCATAATTTTCAGAAGCGCTTCCGGTGTGGCGTCATATTCTCCGATTTCTTCCGGTATCATCTGGAAAGATTGTCCCGTAGCATAAATAGCTTTTCCGCCGCCGCAGGCACGCAGTTCTCCCTGTGAGCCGGTACCGGCGATATATTGTACTACATGTGCATGCGCATCAATGATTTTCATGTTTATACCTCTCTGCCCGCCTTTTGCGGGTATTCAATCCAAATTTTAAAGTAGTGCAGATATGATTCTCTCTTTTTTACATCGATGGAGGTGATTTTATATAGGCAGCAGATAATATGTAACTGCCAGCAGTGAGTGCTAAGGTAATAATCAGGGAAAGATATTTTTATGTTACTATAAGATGTGAGGAATGTCAATTTACAAAATAGCGTAATAGCAAAATTGATTTTGCGAAAATTTGTTTGCAGAACAGCCTGAACATAGAATTTCATGAATGCAATATATCTTAAGCATGATATGCCTTACTTCAGGTAAAGCATATTGCATTTTATATGAGAAAAAATTAGAATGAAATCAGACAGGGTGATTCCATTTTTCAAGTTAATGATTATGAAGTATGGTATTACTTGCAGCATTGGAAGTATGGAATGCCCTTGTTGCTTGAGAAAGGGTGAAATGATTCGCTGTCTGGGAAGTGAAGCGTGATATATTGTTTGAAAAGTATGGTATTTTGGTGTTTAGATTCGGGTAGGGAGAGGATATGCTTAGAATAGCGGTTTGTGATGATGATGAGGCGGCGCTGCACAGAACTATGGAGCTGTTGCGGAGTTATAAGAAGACGGAAATACAGACAGATGTCTATTCCAGTGGAGAGGCTTTGCTGGCAACTGGTAAAAAGTATGATATCATGTTGCTGGACATAGACATGGACGGATTGGATGGGATTGAAACAGCCAGACGTATTCGAGAGGCAGATAAGGAGGTGAAACTAATCTATGTCACCAACTACAGCGATTACACCATTTTTGCTTTTGCGGTACATGCTTTTGCTTATTTGCTGAAGCCGCTGAAACAGGAAGAGCTGTTTGCGCAGTTGGATGAGGCATTGTGTTATGGGATTTCCATGAAGGAGCAGGAGCTGGAATTTCAGACCAAGGAAGGAATTGTGCGTGTGGCATCTTCCAGGATATTGTATTTTGAATATTGGAATCGTCAAGTGCTTCTCCATACCACGGAGCATCTTTGGCACATGAAAAGAAGGATTACGGAAGTGGCGCAGGAGATGGAATTGTATGGTTTTGTCATGCCGCACAAGAGTTTTGTGGTAAATTTATATGCGGTTCAAAGTATTCGTAATTATGAAATCTTGTTGACAGACGGCAGTATAATTCCATTGTCTCAGAAGAAGGCAGTGAATTTTCGCAGAATATTAAATGAATATCTTGCAGGGGAAAGGGGGAGCTGAGATTGGTATTCATGATATATGGGATTCTTCCCTGTCTGGGCAGTGTATTCTTGCTTGGGGCTATGTTTTATGGAGCATATAGAATTGCAGAAGCAGGGCGGCATGGATTGCAGAAGGTGAATATATTTCACTGGAGTGTTGCAGGGATATTTGTGATAGCAAGCGTATTGCTTTCGATATTGGGTAATACATGGGTGAATCTGGTTTCCATACTGTTGTTTCCGCCTGTGGCCGGATGGGTGTTGGGGACATCCGGAACTTTTCTTGTCCCTTATTACATTTTGGCCGTGGCTGTTTTCATGACGGATGCTGTAGTGACCATGGTCTATCAAATTCTGTGGGTGAGGGGGATTCTCTATTTGAATTCTGCGGAACTGGCATATGTTCTGCTGGTGACAGTGAGCCGCATGCTGGAATTTATGGTGATTTTGCTGGTCACTATAATAGCGGGGAAGAAGGTGGGAAGACATATTACAGCAAGACAGGTGATATTATCTGTTTTTTTGCCGCTGTTTTCAATATTCAATATGTATTGTACCTTGTACATGATGCAGGTATATCTGTCAATGGAAACGATGGTACTTTTTATTATCAATCTGGTTCTGCTCATTGGGCTGAATATATATTTTTGTGTGCTGATAGATATTATGGGCGAGAATCGCAGGCTGGAAAATGAGAGGAATCTCTATCGGCAGCAGGCAATGATGCAGTATCAGTATTATGAGAGGGAAGAAGAAAAATTTGAGGAATCCAGGAAAATGATACATGACATCCGCAATCACATACTGGCTATGGAGGCACTGTATAATAGTGTCGGGGCGGAAGAAGCATCCCGATATGCGGGTAATATCCATCAAATGCTGAATCGTTTCCAGCAAAAGTATTATACATCGGAGAGATTACTGAACATTATTCTGAATGACAAGGCAGCATGTATGCAGCGGGCGGGCATCAGAGAGGATATGAAGGTAGGAGAATTGTCTCTGGATTTTATGAGAGATACAGATGTGACAACTTTATTTGCGAATCTGCTGGACAATGCAGTGGCCGCCGCCGCAGAGAGTCAGGACGGTTATATCAGACTGCGGGTGAATATGGTAAGGCAGTTCCTTTCTATTGTCATGGAAAACAGTTGCGACAGGGAGCCGGTGAAAGAGGGGGAAGGGTTCCGCTCTCGTAAAAGCGGTCATTGCGGCATGGGGATTGCTAATATACGGCGGACAGTAGAACAATATGGGGGCGATGTACAGTTTGAATGGAAAGAAGGGGTATTTGTGACGAAGGTGGTGCTGGTATGCGCTGTTCAAGGACCTGATGTAGTATAACAAACATATGAGAGCACATTGTCCGGTACTGTGCAACAGTTCAGCCATGCCATTTATAGTCATACAATCATTTCCGCATGGCGTATCATATTTTGCCAGGACGGATGTATGGGGAATGAGAAAGGAATTATTATGATGATAGTTGGATTGATTTTTGGAGTGATTGTGTGTTATGTTGTGCCCATTGGGGGGCTTGTATTGTGTGTGCGCAGAAAAAAAGGTGCGGGAAAAGCGTTTTTTGTAGGAGTGATGGCTTTTGTTATCAGTCAATTGGTGATTAGAATCCCGATTTTACAGTTTGTTTTGCCGCAGTTTGCCTGGTTTACAATTCTGCAGATGCGGCCTTGGGCATATGGAGTGTTCCTGGGATTGTCGGCAGGGATATTTGAAGAGACGGCCAGATGGGTTGGCATTCGGTTTTTCCTGAAAGGGAAGAGGAGCGTGGAACATGGCCTGGCGTTTGGGCTTGGTCATGGCGGAATAGAGGCCATGGTTTTTGTGGGACTGAATTTTATTGTGGGATTAGGCATGGTAATTGCAGGACAGGGAGCGTTGTTTCCGGCCGGTGTGAAGGAAATTTTCCTGGCCGGCGGTGAGCGGCTTTATGCAATCGCTTTTCATGTGGGAGCCTCTCTTTTGGTATTCTATGGTATTTGTATGGGGAAAACAGTCAGGTATCTTCTTGGCGCGATTGCTCTTCATACATTACTGGATGCTGCCATAATCATTTTGCCATCGATCTTCGGTGTGGGGCAAATGGGGATCTGGATTTATGGGGCATTGGGAGGAGTGTTGACATTAGCGGCAGGAATTTGGGTATGCCGAAGACTTGACAGTGGCAAAGGAGTGAACTGTTCAAGTGGTACAATGTGATATGATATGTAAAAAGCAGAAAGTGTTGAATGAGCTATCCGAACAATGAATATCTGCGGCTGAAATGGAAAAAGGATTAAAAAGAAAAGGAGAAGATGGAATTATGAGGAATTTAGGAATCAAAAAAGTGTTATTTATATTGTGTGCTATGGTTTTGGTGTTGTCAGGTTGCAGCAGCACAAAGCTGGCAGAGGCTTTTGATGAGGACACAGTAAAGGAAACTGCGCAGGAGGCGGTGGGATATCTGATCGCCGGAGAATATGATAAGGATATTGAGATGATGAATGTCACCATGCAGGAAGCGTTATCTGCGGAAGACCTGGCAGCTACGATGGAGACTATGAATGAGCAGACAGGCGCTTTTAAGGAATATAAAAGTATTGCGGTCGTGGGACAACAGGATGCACAGGGGACAGATATGGCGGTGGCTGTCATTGTGGCGTCTTTTGAAAAACGGAATGTCACATATACCATAAGTTTTAATACGGATATGGAAATGATAGGGTTATGGATGAAGTAAAAGCAATGGCCTGGCAGTCGTTGGTCATGGAAAGAATGGCAGCATGTTTGATAGCCACTGGTCACAAAGTGAACAACAGCACGTATGGTAGTCACTGGTCATGGAGTGAAAAGCAGCACATTTGGCAGATGTTTGAAGTGTAAGGGTATTTTCGCTGCTTGACGGACAGTTCCTTTTGCGCTATGCTTTAGAATAAGTTAAAGTTATTAAGCCGAAAGCGATAATGAGAAAGCAGGTGCGGTATGAGAAAAATGGAATTTAAAATGGAACGTCCCGGGCTCTTGGAGGTTGGACAGAAGATTACGGTGACAGAAGGAGAACTTCCCAGCAATTATTATTATGTGATAGATCCTTCTCTTGCCATGTCTGCCAACATTCCTTTCAGGAACAGACTGATAAGCCGTGAGGGTGTGGTTACAAATGTGGTGGAAAATGCCCGTGGGTTCTATGTGACGGCAGAATTCGATGAGCCGGAGGTGTAAAATGAAACTGATATTTATCATTGGAGATAGTGCGGTAGGCAAGATGACAGTGGGGCAGGAGCTTATGAAAATAACGGATTTACGTCTGTTTCACAATCATATGATGATTGAGCCGGTTCTTGAAATTTTCGGCAATCGGAATAATTCTGCGGTTAACCGAATGAGAGATGTGGTGTTTGAAGAATTTGCCAAGTCAGAACAGTATGGGATGATTTTTACATTTATGTGGGCCTTTGATCAGCAAGAGGATTGGGATTATGTGGAGCATGTGAAACAGATATTTCAGCCATACAACACAGAGATATATTACGTGGAGCTGATTGCTTCACAGGAAGTTCGGCTGCAGCGTAATGTCACAGAAAACAGACTGAAGAACAAACCATCAAAACGCGATATAGAGATATCTAATGCGCGACTTATCAGATATGATGAGAAATATCGTCTTGTGAGCAGGGAAGGCGAGATAACATTTGATAATTACCTTAGAATAGATAATACGTTCCTGGCACCTGATGTTGTGGCCAGAATGATAAAAGAGAAGTTTTTTCAAACGGTATTATGATATTTTCGGCAAAGGGGTTACAGCGATGAGGTAAAGAGGGCGCACAAAAGCAAAGGGCATATTTGCGGGAATGGATACACTCTTTGCTTTTGTGCCATAACAGGTTATGTATGGCGGTTTTGATTCAGATGATTTCCAATGAACAGTACAAGGCCATATAAGATTAGAATGGCTGTGCAGCAACAAAGGATTAGAAGAGCAAATTCCGTAAATTGTCCATTGCTTTTTTGATATGCGTTATTTAGAAAAGGAATACCCAGTGCGATGGACAAATACCAAAATATAGGGGGAAGGCATTTGCGCATGAATTGTGATGGTGGCGTATATTTACAGGTAGTATGGGCGGCAGGCGGTTGACGCTTATACTGTGGAGAAGGAGTCGGTGGGGTGTCGGTTCCCTGTGTGCTGTCTGACAGTCTGGCGCTTCCGGAAAAGAAGAATGTGGTCAGACGATAGATTGTGAGCAAAGCGGTAAAATAGACTACAATGCCAATCATGGTATGAAGTCTGTCAGGTGTCAGGAAACTTTTATAAACAGTTTCGCCGAGAAATAAAGGAAGGTAAATTGCTACAATGATCCGCAGTCCGTTGACGAAAATAGTGAACAGATAAGAAAGAGCAATGCTGGCGATGATCCAGCAGAAGCCCTTTCTAAGCCTGCTGCGTGTAGGGGAATCGGTGTTTTGGAATCTGGTGACTCGGTGGACAAAGGAAAAGATCAGCATGGCAATGGTGATGATCATAAATTGAACACCGGAGCAGGAAGGTGCGATCAGGAGGCGCAGGCTATGGTTAGCATAGCCTGCGCCGGGTGCATATTCAAACGGAATACCGCTTAGTAATTCCACCCATTTTGCAATGGGGGCAAGAATCCATATCAGATCATCACAGTCTGCGTTGCTGTAAAAATATTTCATCCCGAAAACCACAAGGAATCCGGTCAGATAGAAGATGAAATTTTGGCGAAAGATTCTGCATATATTTTGCGAAAGATTCTGCGTATTCATGGAGGTACCTCTTGTAATATAAATTGATTTCCGACGGTAGTGCATATAGTTTTGCGTCTTTGCCATTCCGTCTTATTTTTATCGGTTTTTTATCTGCTATTTTTACCCATGGAAGGCATTTTTACGTGAGGATTTGATAATTTTTACAACTCCTGTCAGTGCCAGGCATGATAAAAGCAGTATGAACAGAATATCACCCGGTTCCGAATATGCGGTATAGCCGCCGCCCACTGCCAGATTTGTCACATGAAGGGGCAGGGGAAGTGCCTGATCTACATCAGTGCTTTCGCCTTCGGCATTTCGTATGGTGTCCACCACGGCAATGAAAGAAGTATAAGGGGTGGTCATATTGTATTCAAGTCCTAACCGGGTAATTTCTTCTTTGGTGGAAGAATCATTTCTGGTGCTGCCAAATCCGGCAACTTTGTCTAACCTTGTACGTGCCCAGAGATAGCGGAGGGCATCATTCTGTGTGTCAACAGTCACATCTGTGACAGGGATTTCCTGTACATAGCTCTGGCTGCCGGATTTTCCTGATACCGTTATGGTTCCGGAAGGGGTACCGCGCCATTTACCAAACAAAACAATGGGCTTCTGCGCATACAGGATGGAAGGGGTGGAGGGCTCCACATCGTAAATGTCAAAGCCTTCATAATTGACTGTAATATCGGTCAGCAAAGGGGCTTCTATATAAGTTCTAAATCGTTTGGCAGATTCCGCTGCATCTGCAGAATCTGTCACGACAAAAGCTTCGCCCAAACCTGTTGCTGCAATTCCTTTGATCAGATAGTCGTTGACAGAACTTCCTATACCAAAAGGGAAAAAGCTTGCGGTGTCCATGTTTTCTTCTATGGTATCAAAAATCTCCTGTTCATTAGAGATATAGCCGTCAGTGATGATGACAATGCTGCGGGCGGTATCGTCTGCTTTTGGAATAGCAATCGCATCATTTAAAGCAGGGAGCAGAGAGGTTCCGCCGCCACCTTTTTGCTCGTCCACCAGCTTCATAGCTGTTTTGATGTTTTGGCTGGTGGCAGGTAGTGATTCCTCTGACAGCAGAATGGTGGAATTGGCAAATAAAATCAGGTTAAATTGGTCGGTTTCTCTTAGGCCATTGACCATATCATTGATCAGCTCTTTGGCAGTGTTCAGGGGATAACCGTTCATGGAACCGGATACATCCAGCACAAAGATATACTCTCTTGGTGGAATTTCTTCCGGGGTGTAATGTTCGGGAGGCTGCACCGTGAGCATAAAATAATTCTCGGATTCTCCGCTGGTCAGTACCAGACCGCTTTGTATCGAATCGCCGGTGAGCTTGTACTTCAGGATGAAATCACGGTTCCCGGCATAATCTTCCGGATTGGATAGTGTGATCTGGGCTTTGGTTTCACCGTCCATGGCAACATCAACCTCATGAGTTTTACAAGATAAATCTGCAATGGGCACACCCGTGGATAAATTGACGGTGATATGGTATTCACCAGAAGGTGTTGTGCCTTCCGGCAGGTAAGGACTGGCTACCCAATCATTAGAAGTATTGACAGAACTGCTGGTATCATCTATGCCATTGCCGCCAGAGTTATTGTTGCTGTTATCATCTGTGCTGTTATTGTTGGTGTCATCGGAGTTGTTGTTATCATTTATGTCGTCGTTGTCCCCGGAGTTACTGTTGCCATCCTCTGAGTCGTCGTTGTCACTGGAATTACTATTGTTATCTGAGTTGTTGTCACTGGAATTATTGGTGTTATCATCTATGTCGTTGTCACCGGAGCTACTGTTGCCATCCTCTGAGCTGCTGCTGTCATTAGCGCGGCCATTGTCACTGACGATGTGGATGTTGTTATAATCGGAGTTGCTGTCATTACTGCTGTCGGAGTTGTTGTTATCCGGTGTCCTTGGTGTGTGACGAGTGGGTACATAGGGTACATAGCTACTATTGCTGTCATTGTCATTATTATCAGTATCATTATTATCATGGCTATCATTACTATTATCATCATTGTTGGCTCTATCATTGTTGTCATTATGGTTATCATTGGCATTATCATTATTGCTGTCAATATCATTGCTGCTGTCAGCATTATTATCATCTGTAGCAGAAGTGGATTCAGTAGGGGCAGCATAACGTGGGCCTACCACAGTAGGAAAGACAAATTCATAAATTCCTTCTGTGGGGGTGATGAGCTGTGTATAGTGCAGTTCAATATGGACGGTATCCCCAGGCATGATATTTGCTACATCCATGGTGAATACATTGGGGCGTTTCTGTTCTAACAGAGAAGCGCTTTTTCCTTCGCTTTTGGCTGTTTCAAATTCCTCTTTTGCTTCTTCTTTTTCTTTAATTTTGGCAGTGATTACCTGATTGCCGATTTCCATTTTCATGCCATGCACAGTGACATCGGAAGCTGTGGGAAACACATACCTGGCATTGATGGGGACATCCCCTTCGTTTGTGTAGGTTTGCGTTACATAGGTTTCCGCAATGACACCATTGATATTGGTAATCACATCGGTGGATTTCAGGGGAAAATTGTCAACCGGAGTGTCTTCGTCCCCTGTTCCTTGTACGATAAAGTATGGGGCAAGAATCTGCTCTTCTTCATCGCTGTCGTCTCCCGCCGCATATGTTGTGAAGGGATGAGCGGTAGAAAGCAGCACTGCTAAAAGCAGGCATAGGAATATTTTGGGTTTCTTGTTGTGATAAATTCTTTTCATAATAGTACCTTTTAGTCCGATTTCTTCGTTTTCATTTTCTGACCGGACTATCCCTTTCTTAATTATCAGGGTACAATACCCATGCACAAAAACTGCATCAAAATTCGAGCATTTTTGCATCATTTTCTATTTTCGTTTTATTATGAGAGTGCAAACACTGGGAGATGAATGATATGGCGTTTTGCTTAAGTCATTAACATATTACGGACAGTCACATTGCTTATAGGGTGGAATATAGTATAGTAAAGATTCTATGGTAGGTTTGCCATGACAAAAAACGGAAATCTCATCGCAAATAATTGTGCTATGTCGGGAATCAGGCCGGCAATGCTGGAATTGCCCTATCCGCCCATCCAGGTAAAATGCAGGAATCGGGAGTATGCGGATTTGCTTAAAGTGGATTATTGCGGGGCGGTGTCAGAACTCAGCGCCATCACACAATATATCAATAATGAAAACAGAATGTCCTGTGAAAAATGTCCTATTGCAAAGATGGTTTTGGGGATTGCAATGGCGGAAATGATGCATTTGCAGAAATTGGGAGAACTGATAGATCTGTTGGGAGGGGAAGTGGATTACGCGGTGCCGCAGCCGAATGGAAAGCAGAAATTGTGGACACCGGCATATCTGACTCTGTCCGGGAATGTCAGGAAAATGTTGTGCGCCGGTATTGAATCCGAAAAAGCAGCAATCGCCCAGTATCGGAAACATATCAGCATCATAAAGGATGATTGCGTAAATGCTGTGTTGTTGAGAATTATCAAGGATGAAGAGTATCATATTTTGCTGCTGCAGGCTTTGATGGAAGAGTTGTGAGTACTTAGACTCAAGACCGCAAAAATTTACAAATCTGCTCAAGGCAAGAATATGGCTGGCGGTCTTTCGTTATAACACATGACTGCAAATTGATTCGACGTGCAGTATAAATTGAGGGATGAGGGCATTCCTGAGGAAATTGTGCTCGCTTGATGCAAGTGAGTGAATTTCCGGAACATGGGAATGCCCTTTTGGGATAATTCAATTTTCACTCAATTTGGTAAAGACAACCTTTTGACCATCTGATATGCCGCCATAGAGCATATGGTCATATCTTCCGATTTCCAGGTAATGTGCTATCATAAATTGGGCGGAAAAGGGCATTTCCAAATGATTGCATTCATCCAGCGAAACCCATTTCAGTATACCTTCGTTGGATTGCAGATTCATTTCCGTACCGCCCGGAAGTGCGGCAAAGAAATAATAGTTCAGTCGAAGTTCGCCCTTGGTATTGCGTATTGTAATATACCGAAGTTCTAAATCACAAATGAAATCTTCCGTAATAGATAATTCCTCCTCTAATTCCCGCAGAACACAGGATTTGGCATCATTCAATTCATTTTCTTCAAAGTGTCCGCCGGCGGCTCCTACCCATAGATTATTTACCACTCTGGAACCTTGCCTATATAATAGAAGAACTTTGTTATCACATAAGAGATAGAGGGAAGTCATATTTCGTAATTTTGCAATATTCTGCATCAATAAACTCCTTTTCCTGTGAATGTAGCTTTTTCTGTGAAATTTGCTTTTCGTGCGTAAATCATAGCCGATTCCTGTCCAATGGTCATTCATACCTATGTGGGATGAACGGAACCGAAAGTCTGTCAGGCATCCCAGTGATTACAGTATACATCTGTCAAAAGAAAATTGCAAGTTAGGACATACTTTTCCTGCCATAAGCATAAATTGTTATCAATCATAGCTATGCAGGAATCAATAGAGTTACTGCCCACAGAGTGGATAGTAACCAGGCAACCGTAAATTTTTTATAATGATGCGAACCAGTATGCCATTTGGTGAAGAAATATTTTCATACTTTGCCGGTTTTGCAGAAACCACAAAGTATGACATATTTTCAGGCCGAAGGCAGCAGTCAGGGGGAGGTATTTCGTGTTTGAACAGTACAGCATTGGACAGACCGCAGAGGAATTAAAAAGCGACATCTATGAGGGATTGACACAGCGGGAGGCAGGGGAGCGGCTGAGGCGGGACGGAAGGAACGAGATGAAAGCAGCCCGGAAAAAGACACCCATAGAATCTTTCCTGGAACAACTCAATGATCCGTTGATTTATGTATTGATCGTGGCCGCAGTGGTTTCCGTATTACTAGGAGAAATCAGTGATGCGGTCATTATCGGTGTAGTGGTGGTGATGAACGCCCTGGTGGGAATGCTTCAGGAAGGCAAGGCCAGGAAAGCGCTGGAATCCCTGAAGAAGCTTACCAGTCCGAAAGCTATGGTAATTCGGGAGGGCAGACGTATGGAAATTCCTGCTGCTGAGCTGGTAAAGGGGGATTTGGTTTATTTGGAGGCGGGATGCCAAGTGCCTGCGGATCTGCGTCTGACAGAGTCGGCGAATCTGAAGATTGAGGAATCCGCCCTGACAGGAGAATCACTTCCCATGGAGAAGGATGCAGGTTTTGTAGGGGGAAAGGGCAGGCAGCTTCCTTTGGGTGACAGGCGGAATATGGCGTATATGTCCACCATTGTTACTTATGGCAGAGGAGAGGGTCTGGTGACGGCTACCGGCATGGGAACGGAGCTGGGACAGATTGCCACCATGATTACAGAGAGCAAGGAGGAAACCACACCGCTGCAGAAGCGATTGGGTGAATTGGGCAAGGTGTTGAGTTTGCTGTCATTGCTGCTCTGTGCGGCGCTCTTTGTGATTGCGGTATTGCAGAAACGCAATGTGCCGGAAATGCTGATCACAGCTATATCTCTGGCAGTGGCGGCAGTTCCCGAGGGATTGCCGGCAGTAGTCACGATCTGTCTGGCCTTGAGCGTTACCCGTATGGTGAAAGTGAATACCATTGTGCGCAGACTTCCTTCCGTGGAAACCTTGGGAGCAGTCAGTGTGGTTTGCTCTGATAAGACAGGCACTTTAACGCAAAACAGGATGACAGTGGAAAAATGCTGGCTGGATGACAGACTGCTGCTGGCTGAGGATTGTTCCGTATCTTTCTGTCAGGATTTCTATTATGGGATGGTATTATGTAATGATGCCATACTGGAAGAAGGCAACAGAACCGGAGATCCTACGGAGCTTGCATTGTTGGATGTGGCTGCCAGATTCGGACTCAGGAAAGAAGAGCTGGAAGAACAGATGCCGAGGATGGGGGAGTTGTCCTTTGATTCTGATAGGAAAATGATGACTACGCTGCACCGAAGGGAGCATGTCAGGGCAACGTCCTTGGCAGCCGAAAGGCGGGGGCGTGGAGCGGCACTGGGGGCAGCCAGCAGTTTTGGGGCAGCACAAAGATATGGCAGTTCAGGAAACGCAGGATATGGATTTCAGGCAGGCGGAGGGGAGCTGAGAGCGGCGCAGTTGTCGGGAAGCAGGGGTGAACTGAGAGCGGCACAGTTGTCTGGAAACAGGGGAGAGTGGTCGTCCGGAGGCAGGGGTGAACTGAGAGCGGCGCAATTCTCTGCAGACAGAGGAGAGCAGAGAACGGCGCAGTTGTCGGGAAGCAGGGGGAAGCTTAGGGCAGCAGAATTTTCCGCAACCAATACGGCTTATAGTACAGGGGCATATGGTTCCGCACAAATGGTATCTTATACAAAGGGGGCGCCGGATGAGGTGTTAAAGCAATGCACCCAGATATTTACGGAAGCAGGCATTATCAGACTTACCGAGCATTATTGCAGGCGGATCAAAGAGGCTGTGGAGGAAATGTCAGGGGAAGCATTGCGGACATTGGCAGTGGCTATGCGGACAGGAGTCACAGAGGCAAAAGAGGAAAATCTCATTTTTTTAGGATTGGTGGGCATGCGTGATCCAGCCAGACCGGAGGCGGCAAGGGCAGTGTCGGATTTCAAAGCGGCAGGTGTGAAGACGGTCATGATCACCGGAGATCATGTGGATACGGCGTTTGCCATCGGAAGGCAGTTGGGGATTGTGAATCATTTTGAGCAGTGTATGACAGGGGAAGAACTGAGCCATCTGTCCGATGAGGAATTGATTGACAGAATAGATGGGATCAGAGTATTTGCCAGAGTTTCACCGGCTCAAAAAGTGCGCATTGTGGATGGCTTCAAGCAGAGGGGGGAGATTGTAGCCATGACGGGGGATGGCGTAAACGATGCGCCGTCTCTGAAAAAAGCGGACATTGGTATTGCCATGGGAATGTCGGGAACAGATGTGGCCAGACAGGCATCGGATATGATTTTGACAGATGATAATTTTGCCACTATCAGACGTGCCATTGAGGAGGGAAGAGGTGTTTATGAGAATATCAGAAAGTCGGTTATCTTCCTGCTGTCTTCTAATTTGGGAGAGATTATTACCATGTTTCTGGCGGTGATTTGCGGTTTGGCGTCCCCACTGAAATCCAGCCATATTCTGTGGATCAATCTGATTACGGATTCATTGCCGGCATTGGCCTTGGGAGTGGATAAAAACGATGGAACAGAGTTGATGAGGCAGCCGCCCAGAAAAGCGAAGGAGAGCTTGTTCTCGGGGGGAAGGCTTGCATGCACTTGTTTCTATGGGGCCTTGATTGCTGCGGTGAGTCTTACGGCATTTTTAATGCTTCCCTGCGCACTGCTGCGCATTAATGGGCAGGCTGTCAGTGTTGGCAATCTTGTGGCGGTTTTGCAAAGTCCTTCCATACTTGCCAAAGCACAGACCTATGCCTTCACGGTGTTGGGGATGTCTCAACTGTTTCATGCAGTTGGTATGCGAGATATGCACAAATCGGTTCTGCGCATGAATCATTTGGAGAACAAGCTTATGATTGGTGCCTGCATTCTGGGATTTTTGCTGCAATTTGCAGTGACAGAAGTGCCGTTTCTGGTTCAGGCATTCGGAACTTCACCTCTGTCTGGCAGAGAATGGATGAGGCTGGGGATTCTGGCAGCAGCACCGCTGTTCGCTCATGAAATCATTGCGCTATTTTCCCATGAAGGGAAGAAGATGGCGGCTTAAACCAAAGATTATGGAGCGCATCTGTTATACCATCATAAATTGAGCTTGGGGCTGTGACAGGCAGCAGGTATCTGCCTGTCACAGTTCTCTGTTTTCACATACAGGATGTCCAGGAACCTATATCTATATATTGTTTCAGTTTCCTGCTGGATAGTAACTTATCATGCTTCCTTGGGGTGAATATTTAATATTTTTGGGTTGAAAACCGAGACAAAGTGTGGTAAAGTATTTCTAAAGCAAATTTTCTAAGTAAAGCAAATGGTCATTGCAATCTCAAATGGAGTATTTCCATTATTCTTGTAAGTCGGAAAATTCTTGCTTTGAATTCACAAATTATG
>CAMWLE010000069.1 GCA_947175015.1 uncultured bacterium | reverse complement strand
TTTTGACAATCTGGCAAGTCCTGTCAGGAACTATTAAGTGATAGTTTAATGGAAAACGGGGTCCATAAGACGCTTGTTTCCTGGGACAAGGGTTGTTAAAACATATAAAATATATTTTAGGAGGAAACTAAAATGGCAGTAAGAGTAGCAATTAATGGTTTTGGCCGTATTGGCCGTCTGGCATTCAGACAGATGTTTGATGCAGAAGGATATGATGTGGTGGCGATCAATGACTTGACCAGCCCTAAGATGCTTGCACATTTGCTGAAGTATGATTCTTCTCAGGGCAAATACAAATATGCTGATTCTGTAGTGGCTGGAGAAGACAATATTACCGTTAATGGCAAGACCATTACAATTTACAAAGAGGCAGATGCTTCCAAGCTTCCCTGGGGTGAGCTGAAGGTAGATGTGGTTCTGGAGTGTACCGGTTTCTATACCTCTAAGGATAAGGCATCCGCACACATTACTGCTGGTGCTCGCAAGGTTGTTATTTCCGCACCCGCAGGCAATGACCTTCCTACCATCGTTTACAATGTAAATCATACAACCCTGAAGCCTGAGGATACTGTAATTTCCGCTGCTTCCTGTACAACCAACTGCCTGGCTCCTATGGCTAAGGCATTGAATGATTTCGCTCCAATCCAGAGTGGTATCATGACTACAGTGCATGCTTACACGGGCGATCAGATGATTCTTGACGGACCTCAGAGAAAGGGTGATCTGAGAAGAAGTCGTGCAGGCGCTTGCAATATCGTTCCGAACTCTACTGGCGCAGCTAAGGCAATCGGTCTTGTTATTCCTGAGTTGAACGGCAAGTTGATCGGTTCTGCACAGCGTGTTCCTACCCCTACCGGATCTACCACAATTCTGGTGGCAGTTGTTAAGGGCGAAGTAACCAAGGAAGATATCAATGCTGCTATGAAGGCTGCTAAGACAGAGTCCTTTGATTACAATGAGGATGAGATCGTATCCTCCGATGTAATTGGAAGCACCTATGGCTCTATTTTCGATGCAACCCAGACCATGGTTTCCAAGATGGATGATGGCAATTCTCTGGTACAGGTTGTATCTTGGTATGACAATGAGAACAGCTATACTTCTCAGATGGTTCGTACTATTAAGTATTTCAGCGAGCTTGCATAATCAGTATGTAAGTGTTGCGATTCACAAGTGCAGCATGAGGTCGTGAATGGTAATATTCATGTGTGTCATGGCTTGCTTGTTTACAGACCTATTGGGGTCCGGTCTTATGGGCCGGGCCCTTTTTCCGTAACGATGAGAAAATGCCGAAGCCGCAAAGGAAGATGGCTTGCAGGGGTCGTTTTCGTGAGCGAGTGAAACTGTGATACTGCTGGATAAAGCGGTTTGCAGGGTTCGTTTCTGTGAGCGTGCGATACTGCAGGAATGCCGGAAAACGGTGTATGCAGTTTGTTCCCATAAGCGGACGAAATTGTCAGGGTGTCCGAGGAAGGTGCTTGAGTGATTTGTTGCCAATGGTGGCGAGACTGTGGGGGTGTCCGAAGAAGGTGCCTTGAGTGGTTTGCTGCCAATGGTGGCGGAATTGCGGGGGCTGTTATAGAAGACAGCTTATGTGGTTTGTTGCTATGGGTGAGTAAGACTGCGGGAATACCAAAAGATGGTTTGTGCGATATGTTTCCGTGAGCGAGTGAAATTGCCGGAGCTGTAGAGGAAGATAGTTAGCGGGAATTCGTTTCTGTGAGCGAGTGAAACTGGCAGGACCGTCATGGAAAGCGGTTTGTGCGGCTTTTTCTGTAAGATTGTATAAGTGGATTGGCGTTTGATATTTGTCCATATGGATAGTATGATATGGATACTTGTTTCAATGAGCAGTAGAAAGATTTTAACTGTGAAGTTTTATGATAATATAATGGAGGTTTATTAAAATGGGTTTGAATAAGAAATCCGTTGATGATATCAACGCAAAGGGAAAAAGAGTCCTTGTGAGATGTGACTTCAATGTTCCTTTGAAAAATGGTGAGATTACGGACGAGACACGTATTGTAGCTGCGCTTCCTACCATTCAGAAGCTGATTAATGACGGCGGCAAGGTAATTCTTTGTTCTCATTTGGGTAAAGTGAAAAATGGCCCTAATGAGGGAGAATCGCTGGCACCTGTTGCAAAGAGACTTTCTGAGAAGTTAGGCAAGGAAGTTGTGTTCGTGGCAGATTATAATGTGACTGGTGAAGCGGCTACCAAGGCGGTAGAAGCTATGAAGGAGGGAGATGTTGTACTGCTTCAGAATACCCGTTTCCGCGGTGCGGAAGAGACTAAGAACGGCGAGGCATTCAGCAAGGAGTTGGCTGATCTGGCTGATCTGTATGTATGTGATGCCTTTGGTTCTTCTCATAGAGCGCATGCGTCTGTGGAGGGAGTTACCAAGTGCATTACTGCAAAGGGCGGAGAGAATGTAGTGGGATATCTGATGCAGAAGGAGATCAATTTCCTGGGCAATGCAGTGGAGAATCCGGTGAGACCTTTCGTTGCTATTTTGGGCGGCGCCAAGGTTGCTGATAAACTGAATGTAATTTCCAATCTGTTGGAGAAATGTGATACGCTGATTATTGGCGGTGGCATGGCTTATACTTTCCTGAAGGCGCAGGGAAATGAAATCGGCAAGTCTCTGGTTGATAATGAGAAGCTTGACTATTGTAAGGAAATGTTGGAGAAGGCAGAGAAACTTGGCAAGAAATTGTTGCTTCCGGTTGACTCCGCAACTATTGCCGCATTCCCCAATCCAATTGATGCACCTGTGGAGGTTGAGGTATACAAGTCTTCAAATATGCCTGCGGACAGAGAGGGCTGTGATATCGGACCTGAAACCGCAGCTATGTACGCAGAAGCAGTGAAGAGCGCCAAGACCGTAGTATGGAATGGTCCTATGGGTGTGTTCGAGAATCCTACACTTGCAGCAGGTACAATTGCAGTGGCAAAAGCTTTGGCAGAGACAGATGCAACTACCATTATTGGCGGCGGTGACTCTGCGGCAGCAGTAAACCAGCTTGGTTTCGGTGACAAGATGAGTCATATCTCTACTGGCGGCGGCGCTTCTCTGGAATTCCTGGAAGGCAAAGTACTTCCCGGCGTTGCGGCAGCAGATGACAAATAGTTGAAACCTGAATACGCAACGCCGTGAGTTGCGGCAGCAGATGACAAATAGTTGAAACCTGAATACGCAACGCCGTGAGTTGCGGCAGCAGACGACAAATAGTTGAAACCTGAATACGCAACGTTGTGCCGTGGCAGTGGGCGACAGGATTTGGAGGAGTAATGGAGATGGAAGACTTTACGATAAACGAGATGCTGGAGCTGCAGAGAAAACTCCAGGAAGAATACAAGGGGCAGTGGAGTCCTAAGTGTCCGGAGAACGGCAAGAACCAACTGTTGTGGATGGTTGGGGAGATTGGCGAAGTAATTGATATTGTAAAGAAAAACGGCGGTCAAAAAGTGATTGAGGATACAGAACTCAGAGCGCATCTTGTGGAAGAGATGGCGGATGTGTTGATGTATTACAGCGATGTATTGCTGTGCTATGGAATCACGTCTGATGAATTAAAACGTGCTTATACAGAAAAGGCAGCAATAAATATGACCCGTTGGAAATCTGTTCAATAGCATATTCTCAAACAATGTATAGAGCAGGAAATGGACGTTTCGGCGACCATTTCCTGATGATTAGGATTGCGTGACAGAAGGGAATAGGCAGAACTGAAAACTGGAATCAAGAAGTAATAGAAATTAAGAAACAAGGAATTAAGAAGTAATAGGAATCAAGAAGGAATAGGAATCAAGAAACAGAAATCGAGGAAAATATTATGGCAAGAAAGAAAATTATTGCCGGCAACTGGAAGATGAATATGACTCCCAGCCAGGCGGTAGAATTGATTGAGACATTAAAACCTCTTGTAAAGAATGATGAAGTGGATGTAGTATTCTGTGTGCCTGCTATTGACATCATTCCTGCAATTGAGGCAGCAAAGGGCACTAATATTGAGATAGGTGCAGAGAATATGTACTTTGAGGAGAAGGGTGCCTACACAGGAGAGATTTCCCCTGCAATGCTTGTGGACGCAGGCGTGAAATATGTAATTATTGGACATTCCGAAAGAAGGGAATACTTTGCGGAGACGGATGAAACTGTTAATAAGAAAGTATTGAAGGCGTTTGAGCATAGCCTTACCCCTATTATCTGCTGCGGCGAAACTCTGACGCAGAGAGAGCAGGGCGTGACCATTGATTTTATCCGCCAGCAGATTAAGATTGCATTCCTGAATGTGACAGCAGCACAGGCCGCAACAGCTATTATTGCCTATGAGCCCATCTGGGCAATCGGCACAGGCAAAGTGGCTACCACAGAGCAGGCACAGGAAGTCTGCAAAGCAATCCGTGACTGCATTGCGGAAATCTATGATGAGGCTACTGCAGATGCGATTCGTATCCAGTATGGCGGTTCCGTATCCGCATCCAGCGCTCCGGAGCTTTTTGCTCAGGCAGATATTGACGGCGGTCTGGTGGGCGGCGCTTCTTTGAAACCTGATTTTGGACAGATCGTGAATTACAAATAACAGGTTTTAGATAAAAATATGATAGTTAGAAAATGCTGAAAAACAGGGGTATCAAGGGAAATGCAATCCTTTGATATCCCTGTTTGATGTCTTTGAGATTGACTAAATTATCATAAAGATGTATCATAATATCAGAAATAGCGGATTTAAAAACTATCATACAGATAAAGTCTCTTTTTTCTCCTTACGCATCAGCAATTTTCGGTGGAATCGGTTTCGCAGCCTTGTATCTGCTGATGGTTGACATATATTGTTTGAATCTCTTATTCTATCTCTGGAAGAAATTCCTTTCCCGGCATCCGGCAGCAATCAGCAGGATTGATTTTGTATCTGATAAGACGGAAAACACATCCTGTTATATCTATGACCGAGGCGTTTTCACGCGCTTTATGCGTGAAAAAGCCAAGACAGTCGTGCGCGAAATCGCTGCATTTGCGATTTCTGTGCATCAGTTACTGTGTACGGAGTGAACAGTAATGTGAAAGTTGGCTTGGCAGATAGAAGAAGCAGAAAATAGTGGCGAAATTCTCATATATGTGGTATAAAGAAATCGGACCTAAACAGTAGGGATGGTGTAAATGTATGAAATACAAAATAGCAATTTGTGATGATGATACGGAACAAAGAGAATATTTATACGGAATTGCAGAAGCATGGGCAAAGAGAAACCGCCATATGGCAGAGATAAAACAATATTCGGAGGCTAAGGCTTTCCTGTTTGATTATGCTGAAGAAAAGGATTTTGACATACTGCTTCTGGATATCGAGATGCCGGAGATAAGCGGTATAGAGCTGGCCAAGACAGTAAGGCGGGAGAATGCAGCAGTCCAGATTATTTTTGTCACTGGATATTATGAATATTTCAGTGATGGTTTTGATGTATCGGCACTGCATTATCTGATGAAACCGGTAGATTCTGTGAAACTCTGCTCTGTACTTGACAAAGCCGTGGACAATGTGGCATATCGACAGCGTTCGGTATTGCTTGCAACGGCGGATGGTGATATTAAGGTTTCTCTTGCGGATATTATGTATGCGGAGGCACAAAATGTATATGTGATTGTCCATACCGTCCGTGGAAACTATCGTGTACGTATGGCACTTGGAAAATTTTGCGGACAGTTGGATGAGACTTTCTTTAAGGCGCACCGTTCTTATGTAGTAGGATTGAAATACATCAGAAAAATTACACGCACCAATATTACCATATTAAATGGGGATATTGTTCCTATCAGCCGCGGAATGTATGATGAAATTCATGCGGCTTTGGTAAAATATTTATGAGGAGATGTATATGCTTTTGGATAAACTGATTGCGAAAAGGGTTGCTTCTTTTGAAACGGAACTGTTACAGAAATACTATGCCGAGGTTGAGAATATGTATGCAAAAATGCGTGGATGGAGACATGATTACAGGCATCATATCCAAACCATGAAAATCCATGCGTCCAAAGGTGAGTATGAGGAAATCGTAAAATATCTTGATATGCTGGATGAGGATTTGACCAATATTGAGACAGTAATTAAGACCGGGAACCAAATGGCGGATGCCATTCTCAACAGCAAGCTTTCCATCGCCGCCGAAAAGCAAATCAAGATCAAAGCCGAGGCCCAAATACCGGTATCACTTACCATATCAGAACTTGATCTGTGTATTGTGATAGGCAATTTATTAGACAATGCCATTGATGCCTGCATGGAGCTTCCGGCAGAAGAACGGTTGATCCGTATCTACATGGAAATGAAGGGAAATTATCTATATCTTGTACTGACCAATACGGCGGGCGGCACAAAAAAGCATAGTTTCCGCACCGCAAAAGGGGAAGGGCATGGATTGGGCCTTGCCCGTGTGGATGCGGTTGTGAAAAAATATGGGGGTTATCTTACAAGGGCATCTGAGGACAACGCCTTTTCTACGGAAGTTTTGCTTCCCCAGATATAAGTCTTATGGTGTATTTCAAATGAGCGGGCAATGCTTTTTTACTGAAAACTTCATTGGTTCTGATGATTGCCTTCTGCTGATAGAGATAAAATGATAAGTGCAATTGACATCAAATTTTTCACATTTGACAACAAATTGCACTTTTATTATGTCCATTATGATAACATGACCATGTGCAGGGCGGGAAACGGCGAACGGATGAATGAGGAATGCCAATGGTGGAACATGCCATGTGCAGGACAGAAAACGGCGAACGGATGAATGAGGAATGCCAATGGCGGAACATGACCATGTGCAGGGGAAATGTGCGAATGGCCATAGATGGTGAAAATGTGCTGCAATAGTCTTGCATAAAACAGAAAATCAGGCGGTGGTGATATGGAAAAAGTAAAAGAAAAAGTACCCAAAGAAAAAGGAAGATATTCTAAACTAAGCAGTCTTTCCTGGGCGTTGAAAAAGCTCTGGCGGCTTGACAAAAAGTGGGTTTTGTGGGTTTTCGCAAGAATTCCCCTGGCTGTTTTGATTCCTCTTGTGAGCGCATATTTTTCAAAGGTACTCATTGACAGTATGGGGGAGGGAACGGCTTTTGGGGAGCTGGCTGTGCTGGTTCTCTTTTTTTGCGGGGCAAATATATTATTGGAAAAGCTTGACAGTTTTGTTCAGTTAAGGGATTTTGCCAGAAAGTATTACCCGACAACCGTATATCAGAAGGAAATTTCAGAAATGGTAGACTATTGTACCGATTATGAAAATACGGAAAATCAGGATTATAAAAAAGTACAGGGCTATGCGTGGAGAGATGCCACCGGGGGAAACTGTGCGTTGGAGTTTGTGCTGGGAGATTTGCAGAATACTATGATACATGCCTTGGGGATTGTTACCTATGCTTCGCTGTTGGTTGCGCTGAATCCCATCATTTTCGCAGCAGTAGCCTTAGTGTCGGCAGTGTCTTACTTTACGACTCGCTGGCAGACATTGTATTATGAGAAAAATAAACACAACTGGGAAAAAGAAAGCAGAAAAAAAGGGTATTTAGAGGCCCTTTCCGAAGATTTTACCATGGCGAAGGATATTAAGCTTTATGGGCTTTTGTCCTGGCTTGAGAAAATGATGCGTGATTATCAGGCTTATATTCTGATGTGGAATAAGAGGTGCAGTCTGCGGGGCTTGTGGGCCTCTGTGCTGGCTGGTTTGATGGCGCTGCTTCAAAATGGTGTTGCATATATTGTGTTGATTGAACTTCTGCTGGCCGGCGGCATCACAGTGGGGGAGCTTGTATTTTATTTCGGGCTGGTGGGAAGCAGCTCAACATATTTACAGGGGATAGTTGGTGATATTGCAAATCTGAACGCTCGCGCAGATAAAATTGCATATTACCGTGAGCTTTATGATTATCCGGATAAGTTTAACCGTGGCAAGGGATGCAGGCTTCCTAAAGCTCCGCTCAGGGTTGAACTGAAGGATGTCTGGTATCGTTATGACGGGGCGGAGGAGGATACGTTAAAAGGCATTAATCTTGTCATTGAAGAGGGTGAAAAGCTCGCGCTGGTGGGAGTAAATGGCGCAGGTAAGACCACATTGATTAAGTTGATCTGCGGATTGTACACGCCCACCAGGGGGGAGATTCTAGTTGGAGGCAGAAAAATTGAGGAATACAACATAGAAGAGTATTATTCGTTGATTTCTGCGGTTTTCCAGGAAATCAGAAAGGTGGCTTTTACCATCTTTGAATTTGTGGCAAGTGCAGATCTGGAACGCCCCAATGCCAGAGAAGAGGCAGCTTCGGCCATGAAGGCTGCAGGCATTTATGAGAAAATACAAGGATTGGAACATGGTATGGATACGCATCTGATGAAAGGTGTTTATGATGATGGGGTTGATTTCTCCGGCGGTGAGATGCAGAAGCTGGTTTTGGCAAGGGCTGTCTATAAAAACGGGGCGATACTTATCCTGGATGAACCTACGGCTGCGCTGGACCCTATTGCAGAGAACAGGCTGTATCAGCAATACAATGAATTGACCCGGGGAAAAACGTCAATCTACATTTCCCACCGATTTGCATCAACCCGTTTTTGCGACCGTATTATCCTGCTTGAGGACGGCAGGATAATAGAAAGCGGAACTCATGATGAACTGATGGGGTTGAATGGCAAATATGCCTATATGTTTGATGTCCAGAGCAAATACTATCAATCCGAATAAAAAAGCATTTGTCCGGACAGAGACGGAACCGGAATCAAAACAGTCTCATAACATAAGTATCCATTGCGTTAAAGTGCATGGCAGAACTGGAATAGGAGAATTACATGAAGAAATATAGTATAACAAAAGCAGCATTTCGAATGTATCGTTCTTATAACCCAAAATATTTCCCGCTGAAATTTTTACAGACATTTTTTGATAATATCTCCCCATATTTCAATTTATGGCTGTCTGCGGAAATCGTAACGGAATTATATGAAGGAAGGGGCAGGAGGGAACTTTATACTCTTGTGGCGATTACCTTGTTTGGAAATCTTTTTATTAGTGTTATGGGTGCTGTCCTGAAAAGGACTGTTGCCGTCCAGTATGAGATTTTGGAAAATAATCAGGCAGCAGCATTTCATCATAAAACATTGTCCCTGGATTATGACAAGATAGAAAATCCGGAAATCAGGCAGCACAGACGGAAAATAAAAGAAAATTCATGGATTAATGGCTATGGTGTCATGTGTATGCAGAACCAAATACAATTACTGATGAAATGTATTGTTAATTTTGTGTTTGTAATGGCGCTTTTTATAGAGATGCTCTCTTTAATAGTGACAGTTGGCTTTCAATGGATTGGCTTGGTGCTGTCTGTAACAATGATTGCATGTATTGTAATGGTAGTGCTCACTCAATCATGGAGCATCCGGAAAATAACTTTGTGGAACAAAAATATCGGCGATCTGATGTTGGATGAAAATCGGATAGGTAAAGGGTATCATCCGGACGGAATGGATAACCGTATTTACTGTCAGCAGGGAATCATATCCAAGCTGTTTGAGAAAATTTGCAGACAGCATCTTCAGGTTTTTTCTGAAGCAGGCAATAAGGACTTTGCCTATGCTTTGCCAATGTCTCTTTTTTACGGATTGCTGGAGATAAGCTCTTTTTTGATTGTATGTTTTTACTGTACTCTTGGGGCATTTCCTGTGGGAAGCGTTATTAAGTATGTAGGATTTTTACGAAGCATTATCCAGAGTGTAACTGATTTTTTCAGTGCGATCAACACCCTTAAGGATAATGAGATTTTTCTGAAAGTGTATCTGGACTATTTTGATATCAGGAATGATATGTATCAGGGCAGTCTTGCAGTGGAGAAGCGCAGTGACAAAAAATTCCATATTGAGTTTAAAAACGTGAGCTTTCGGTATGCCGGCGCGCAAAATGATGCACTGAAAAATATTAACATAAGTCTGCAGGTTGGGGAAAGGCTTGCGGTTGTAGGCAGGAACGGCAGCGGGAAAACCACATTTATCAAGCTGCTCTGTCGTCTGTATGATCCCACAGAGGGCGAAATTACAATGAATGATTTCAATATCCGGAAATATGATTATAGACAATATCTTGATATTTTCTCGGTGGTGTTCCAGGATTTCAATCTTCTCGCAGTACCTCTGGGCTGCAATGTGGCTTCGGCTTCCACATGGGATTTGGAGAAAGCAGAGAAGCTTTTGGAAGAGGTGGGATTCGGGGAACGGTATGACCAGATGCCGAAAGGACTTGATACCCCCCTGTATAAGAACTTTGATCAAGACGGGGTAAATATTTCAGGGGGAGAAGCGCAGAAAATTGCGCTTGCTCGTGCACTGTATAGGGATGCAGCGTTTATTATTCTCGATGAACCCACGGCTGCTCTTGATCCCATTGCAGAGGCGGAAATTTATTCAAAGTTTGACGAAATCGTGGGCGACAAGACCACTGTCTACATTAGTCACCGTCTGTCCTCCTGTCGCTTTTGCGACAAGATTGTTGTGTTTGACAATGGAAGGATTGTACAGATGGGAACACATGAGGAATTGCTGGCTGATGAAACCGGAAAATATCACGAGCTATGGTACGCACAGGCACAATATTATACACGCACAACTGTTTAAAGATTGCGCCATACCATATAGCGGCTCAATAGTATAAGCTGCTTGTTGCAGGAGTCGTTTTTTGTGCTTGAAGATTTAAGGGTATTTGGTCTCTAATATGCTTAACAAGACAGTCGGAAGGTAGACTGACCCTATCCGTCCGGCGAAAAAACGCTAATAAGTAAGCTGCCTGTTCTTTTTAGAGAGCAGGGCGGTTTACTTATTTTTTTGAATTCAGAATTGCAACAATCAAATGATGTCACTAATAGAGATTAGAGCGGCATTACAGGGAAATGTGTAAAATGTTGAAGGCCGCATAAATAGAGGATTTTGACAAAGGATGGAATGTTGTAAAAGGCGGTAAAAAGTGGTAAACTTAAACAAATCTTAAACATTTATCTTATTTATTGTTAAAAAAGTTTTTGCTACAATGATTTTGTTCACTTTTGGGAGGGAAAAAATGTACAATATTTTGATTTGTGACGATGACAGAGACATTGTGAATGCTCTGAAAATTTACCTGAACGATGCTAACTATACATTGTTTGAAGCGTTTGACGGGAAAGAGGCCATTAAGGTTGTGGAGGAACAGGAAATTCATTTGGTACTGCTGGACATTATGATGCCGGAGATGGATGGGATGGAGGCTATGGTTAAGATTCGGGAGAGAAGCAATGTACCTGTTATTCTGCTCACCGCCAAGTCGGAAGACTCTGACAAAATCTTAGGGCTTACCGTTGGGGCGGATGATTATATTACCAAGCCGTTTCATCCTGTGGAAGTGGCCGCAAGGGTAAAGTCTCATCTGCGCCGGTATATGCAGCTCGGAGCAGGGAATCTGCCAGCGCAGGTGCTGCGGTGCGGAGGTATTGAGCTGGATGATGTTGAGAAGAAAGTAATGCTGGACGGGGAGGAAGTGTCCCTGACACCTACAGAATATGAGATACTGCGGTTGTTGATGAAGCATCCGGGCAAAGTATTTTCTCCAAGAGAGATCTATCAGAAGATTTGGAATGATCTGCCTTATGGCAGTGAGAATACGGTGGCGGTTCACATCAGACATATTCGGGAAAAATTGGAGATTAACCCTGCGGAACCAAGATATTTGAAAGTGGTTTGGGGACAGGGCTATAAGTGTGAACGGAATGAAAAGTTTCTAAGGTCGTAAGAGAGGGGGCTTGCACACCCTCTTGGTACGTTGCCTAAGAAATCCTAAGTCTGCGCAGCAGACGTTTCTCACACTGAAAAACGCAAGGAGAGCAAGTTTGCTTTGGACAGTGTTTTTCTTGCGGATTGCTTGTGATGCTGTAAAAGGCACTGCTGCTATTCTTGGAGGGTTGAGAAGCATTTTAGTGCACGAAAGGAATCCGCTTAAGGGAACGATAGAATAATGGAGGTAACAAAATGACGAAGCCAGGGAGAGATAAGGTAGATCATGAGAAAGAAATAGGAGCCGAGCGGGGTTCTAAAGAGAAAAATGCAGAAGAAATGGAAGCAAAGCGAGGGCCTAAGGCGGAAACTGCGGAAGAAGAAGGAGCCGAGCGGGAAGCCAAAGCAGAAGTGAAGGAAATGGGAGAATCTTGGGAACCTGAAACAGAGAGAATAGATCAGCGAGAAAAGGAACAGGGGAAACAAAGATGGCAGGAAGAAGAAATGTTGGAACAAGACAGCAATCATACGGAGAGAAAAGCGGGTAAAAGGAGCAAAAGAAAAGCAGAATTTGCATATGAAGATATAGAAATTGATAAAAAACACAGAAAAACGGAATATCGGATTGCAGGAACTATGACAGCAAAAGTGTTTGCTTTTTTTCTTTTGGTCATATCTTGCTTTGTGGGATTATGCGGGGGCTGCACTATTGTATGTATGCGGCAGGCGGGGATGTATACTTCCAGTCAGAGTGAAATTCTGCAGACAGTGCTATATAATGAGGCCAAAGGTATAGTATATAGGGTGAAGGACAACCTGGAAGCAGGAAATGTGGAAAATGCGGAGGCAATCTGTCAGGAGCATAATATCGACCTGGAATTGATAAAGGAAGAGGATGGGAAAGAAACAGTTGTATGGAGTACGGGGAACGATTATGATATAAGCCTGAAAAAGGACATGATTACTTATTTTTCCGATACAGTGGCAATAAGAAATATTGTATTAAACGATCATGTACTTAAGTCAAATGAAGCGTATCTATTCCGAATCTATGTGGATACAGAATTCTCCAAAGAGGATAATCTGAAAAGAGTTGCAGAGTTGGTTCTGTTTTTGTATCAGGCAAGATTTCAACTGATTGGATTCACTGTGGGCTGTTTGTTTTTGTGCTTTGTCTGTTTTGTCTTCCTTATGTGCAGCGCGGGGCATCGCGCGGGATATAGGGAAATTGTGCCAGGAGTGCTGACCAAGATACATTTGGATATACTGACGGTGTTTTTCGGGGGAGTGTCTTTATTTGTCATGCGCTTGATTAATGAAATCGGATATAGATGGGATGCGAATTTACTGTATGTATTGTTGGTGATTATCTTGCTGACTTTCCTTGTTTCCTGGGTGGTTTTGTTCCTAATGGACATTGCTGTGCGGTTCAAAATAGGGAAAATGATGCGGCATACCCTGGTTTTTGAAATATTGTGCTGGCTGGGGAGAGGCATCCGTTTCTTGGGGAAGGGGCTGCTGCTCTTAAGCAGTCATATTTCTTCAGTCGTTATGACAATGGGAATTTGTCTTGGAATCTGTTTCTTTGAGTTTCTTGTGATGATCATGATAGCAGATGGCAGTGGAGATATTGCATTATTTTTATGGGCAATGGAAAAATTGATTTTATTGACGGCAGCCGTGTATATTACATTCAACTATAAGCAATTGCTGCAGGCAGGTGACGCATTGGCGGAAGGATGGGAAGATTATGTGGTGGATACATCAAAAATGGTTGGAGACTTCAGGAGACATGGTGAGAATCTGAACAGTATAGGCAGAGGCATTTCTAAAGCCGTGGCAGAACGGATGAAAAGTGAGCATTTAAAGACAGAGCTTATTACCAATGTATCCCATGATCTTAAGACCCCGCTTACTTCTATCATTAATTATGCGGATTTAATATGCGAAGAGGCAGCAAATCCTTCCGGAGAGGAGGCTTCCAGTGTAGATCATTCCAGGGTAGCGGAATATGCGGAAGTATTGCTGCGCCAGTCCAGGCGGCTGAAAAAGCTGTTGGAAGATTTAGTGGAGGCATCCAAGGCAACGACGGGAAATCTGGAGGTAAATTTGGAACCATGCGAAGCGGGGGTTATATTATCCCAGGCAATGGGGGAATATGAGAAGCGTATGGAGGAAAAGGGGCTGAAGCTGATAACCAGGCAGCCGGAAGAGCCGGTGTATATTATTGCGGATGGAAAGCATTTATGGAGAGTGTTCGACAATTTGCTGAATAATATCTGCAAATACGCACAGGAAAATTCCAGAGTTTATTTGAGTGTGGAGACAAAGGAAGAATATGTGATGATTATTTTCCGTAATATGTCGAAATACCCTCTGGAGCTTTCGGCGGAAGAGTTGCAGGAACGTTTTGTCAGAGGCGACAAGTCGCGTCATATGGAAGGAAACGGGTTGGGTTTGTCTATTGCCGGAAGTCTGATTGAATTGCAGAATGGAAAAATGGATATTGTGACAGACGGTGATTTGTTTAAAGTAGTTTTGCAACTCCTCAGGGACTATGAATCCTAATTGCTAAAGATAATCTTATCTAGTCTCAAAGGGAAAAACGGGCACTATACGGAAGGGGAAAAGTAAAAAATGTTATTGGAGTCAGATAAAAGCTTGGAAGAATGCAGGAGTGAACTTTCAGATGCCATCAGAAGTACACAGCTTTATGGCAGGGTTTGGGGCAAGGAGGGAAGATGCCGTTTTTATGTTACAAACCGCGCTCACCATGGATGGCGTGTGACACGGGAGCCAGGCCGGCTGCTTCCAATATCGGTTTACTGTAAAGGGAGTATTGTTCCTTCTGATGCAGGAGTGACCATTCGGGTTAAGTTTGTGTATGGTTTTCGATTGATTGATTTATTGGTTTATGCGCTGCTGCTGTTTTTGATTCTATTGTATAGAAGAAATGGCAGCTATGAAGGGGTATCTCTGTGTGTGGTATTTTTGATGACTTTAGGTGGGGGTGTTTTCATATATCTTCTTTCGGTTCTTCTTACTACATGCTCATTGTTGGGAGGGGATGACAAGGAGGCATTAATGTGCTTTTTTACGTCAAACCTGCAGGCTGATTTCAGAAGATAAGATTGTTGGGGCTTGCTGTTTTTGATGTCTTTGTGTTAAGATAGGTGTACAAAGAAATTCTAAGCTGGCATAAAGAAGGAGGTTATGGTGCTATGGAAAAGGCGAGAGTCTATTTTACAAAAGAGATTACACCGGAAGCCATGATACGGCTCTATGAGGCATTGGGCGTAAAGCTGCAGGGAAAAGTGGCGGTAAAACTTCATTCCGGTGAGGTGGGGAATCAGAATTTTCTGCGTCCGGAATTTATGAAGCCTATGGTTGATTATGTGGAAGGCACCATAGTAGAGTGTAATACGGCTTATGAGGGAAAGCGCAACACCACCAAAGAACATTGGGAGACCATGAAGCTTCATGGTTGGACAGGTATTGCCAAAGTGGATATTCTGGATGAGGAAGGGGAAATTGCGCTTACCATACCGGAAGGACAGAGGATACAGAAGAATTTTGTAGGAGATCATATTAAAAATTATGATTCCATGTTGGTATTATCTCATTTCAAGGGACACCCCATGGGTGGTTTCGGCGGTGCTCTGAAAAATATTTCCATCGGACTGGCTTCTTCCCATGGCAAAGCGTATATTCACGGCGCCGGAAATGTAGAGGAAATCTGGACTTCGGATCATGATTCTTTCCTGGAATCCATGGCCGATGCCAGTAAGTCCATTATGAATTATTTTGGGGAAAAGATTGCATTTATCAATGTGATGAAGAATATGTCTGTTGACTGTGACTGCTGTGCTGTTGCAGAGGACCCGGCTATGGCAGATATCGGTATTCTGGCTTCGACGGACCCGACGGCGCTGGACCAGGCGTGCCTTGATCTGGTGTATGCTTCCAGTGACCCGGGCAGGGATCATTTGCTGGAACGGATTGAGTCCAGGAATGGTGTTCATACTGTGGAAGCTGCTGCACAGATAGGTGTGGGCAGCAGGGAGTATGAATTGGTGGAGTTGTAGGCAGTATAGATTCTCATGAAATGATTTATAAGGAAGCAAGATATCTCAAATAAGCAGAATCATTTTGAGATTCCCCCTGGGTGCTGCGCAGGCCCAGGGGGAATCTCAAATTTGTAATTTACGATACTCACAAGCGATAAAGTTTGCCGCTATCCTTTATGCCAGTTTTCGCTTGTGAGTTGGTTAAAATTGCAAGTTTTAGTGACAATGAGTATAAATTATGATGGAATGTCAGTACAGGTTTTGCAACAGCAAATCTTTATTTGAGTTAGGAACCGGAATATCCGGAATATTTCTCTTCACAATATTTGCATCGGTAGATTTCTTTCTGCGTATCTGCCAGATAGAAAATATGGGGCAGTTCCTGTTCAATGGAGGTAATACATCTCGGATTATGGCATTTAATGACATTTTTGATCTGTTTTGGCAGCGCAAGTTCTTTTTTCTCTACAATTTCTCCGTTTTTGATGACATTTACAGTGATGCTGTGGTCAATCAGCGCCAGCACATCAAAATTCAGCATATTGATATCACATTCTACTTTCAGAATGTCTTTTTTGTCCATTTTATTGCTGCGGGCATTTTTGATGATGGCCACAGTGCAGTCAAGCTTGTCCAGTTGTAAGAGGTAGTAAATGTCCAGGCTTCTTCCCGCCTTGATATGGTCAAGTACAAATCCTTCTTCCAGTTTTCCTACATTCAGCATTATGTTCACCTTTCCTTTTCCAGCAGGGTTAATATCAGTGCCATGCGTACATAGACGCCGTATTGTGCTTGTTTAAAGTATACGGCCCTGGGGTCATCATCCACCTCCACGGATATCTCATTGACTCTGGGAAGGGGGTGGAGTACCAGCATATCTTGTTTTGCCAGCGCCATTTTACTGGCGTTCAGAATATAGAAGTCTTTCAGTCTGACATAATCTTCCTCATTAAAAAAGCGCTCTTTCTGCACTCTGGTCATATAGAGCATATCTAATTCCGGCATGACTTGTTCCAGGCGGATGACTTCTTCGTAAGGGATTTTCCTGTCTTTGAGCATATCTGTGATATAATCTGGCACCTTAAGTTCTTCAGGAGAGATGAAGACAAAACGAATATTGTCATAGCGCACCAGTGCATTAATCAGGGAATGTACGGTTCGGCCGAATTTCAGGTCTCCGCATAGGCCGATGGTAAAATTGCCCAGGCGTCCTTTCAGGCTGCGGATGGTGAGCAGATCGGTCAGAGTTTGGGTTGGATGCTGGTGTCCGCCGTCGCCTGCATTGATGACAGGGATGGTTGATTTCTCAGAGGCAACCATGGGGGCGCCTTCTTTTGGATGACGCATGGCGCAGATGTCTGCATAACATGAAATAATGCGGATGGTGTCAGATACACTTTCTCCTTTGGAAGCGGAAGAGGAAGCGGCATCGGCAAATCCAATAACTCTTCCGCCCAGTCTGGTCATGGCTGACTCAAAACTCAAACGAGTGCGTGTGCTGGGCTCATAAAAACAGGTGGCGAGAATTTTTCCGTCGCAGGCATGAGCAAAGTGTTCAGGGTTTTTCTCAATGTCGTTTGCCAGGTCAAAAAGCTTGTCCAGCTCTTCGGTTGTAAAATCAAGCGGACTCATCAAATGTCTCATGGTTTCCTCCATTCTCAAAAAAAGTCGAAGACGAATCTTCGACATATCATTGGGTTACGATTGATATGATAATAAATCCTCAACTGTTTTACGCCTGGGGGCATTTGGAGTCTCAGCGGGGTGGCCAATAGGAATCAAAGCTACAAGTTCCCTGTCATTGGGTACTTCCAAAAGTTCAGCGGCATCATCCTCGTCAAACAGCCCCAAGATAACGGTGCCGAGCCCCTGCTCATAGGCGGCCAGACAAAAAGCCTCACTGGCTACGCCGGCGTCATACATCTGCCAACCACCTTCTTTGGGGGTGGAAAAAGAACCGTCTCTTTCATAACCGCTGCGTCCTTTGATTATGGTCACGGCGATAACCATGGGAGCATTCTCTATAATGGCTCCATTGCCGGGGAAAAGACGGGTGCACTTGGCAAGGGCAGCCTTTTTCTCACCCTCTACGGCGATATAGCGGGTGATCTGGGTGTTCTTCCAGCTTGGGGCATAGGAAGCAGTCTCCACTATTTGCGCAAGTACCTCATGGGAAACCGGCTGGTCTGTAAATCTGCGGATACTTCTGCGTCCTCTGATACATTCATTTGCAGTCATTGTCTCAACCTCCTGAATTAATTTGTTATATGATACCACGTCTTAACCTGAGTTTCAAGATGTTGTTTTGAATAGTTCATGTAGTGGAAAAGTTTTCGTTACTTTTCACACCTACGCCACCGCGAGGCGTTTTCACGCGCTTTATGCGTG
>CAMWLE010000068.1 GCA_947175015.1 uncultured bacterium | reverse complement strand
AGTTACGGAACGGAAGCGCCCGGGAGAAAATTCAGCTACGCACTATGTAGATGAACTTTCTCCCCGTAAAAGGGCGCGGGAGTGTAGAAACGGAACTCATGAACAAAAAACAGTTACGGAACGGAAGCGCCCGGGAGAAAATTCAGCTACGCACTATGTAGATGAAATTTCTCCCCAGAAAAGGGCGCGGGAGTGTAGAAACGGGACTAAAATAGGAGGAAAACAGATGGGATTAAAAAGTCAGGAAATGCGTAAACTGGCGCCGGAGCTTGACCCTTTGCGCATTGGAACCGGTTGGAAACCGGAAGATCTGGAGAAACCACAGATTTTAATTGAGAGCACTTTTGGAGACAGTCATCCCGGAAGCGGACATTTGGATGTATTGGTGGAAGAAGTACGCAAGGGAATCGAGGAAGCAGGCGGTCGTGGCGCACGTTATTTTTGTACGGATATCTGCGACGGGGAAAGTCAGGGAACGGACGGAATTAATTTCAGTCTTGTCAGTCGGGAGATGATTACCAATATCATTGAAATACACGCCAATGCCACCCCTTTTGATGCAGGTGTCTATCTGGCGAGCTGTGACAAGGGAATGCCGGCAAATCTGATGGGGCTGGCAAGAGTTGACATTCCTGCAGTAGTAGTGCCTGGGGGGACTATGAATGCCGGGCCTGAAATGCTGACCTTAGAACAGCTTGGAATGTATAGTGCGAAATTTCAGCGAGGAGAAATCGATGAAGAGAAATTAAATTGGGCGAAATGTAATGCCTGTCCCAGCTGCGGCGCCTGTTCCTTTATTGGAACCGCCTCCACAATGCAGATTATGGCAGAAGCATTGGGGTTGGCCCTTCCGGGAAGTGCGCTGATGCCGGCAACAAGTCCTGATCTGTTGAACTATGCAAGACAGGCAGGAGCACAGGCGGTAAAATTATCACTGATGCCAGGAATGCGTCCCAGTGACATTGTAACAGAAAAAAGCTTTGAAAATGCGATTCTGGTACATGCGGCTATTTCGGGAAGTACAAATTGTCTGCTGCATATTCCGGCACTTGCCCATGAATTTGGCTTCGAGATTACCGGGGAATCCTTTGACCGGCTCCACAGGAATGCGCGTTATCTGCTGAACATCCGGCCGGCGGGAAAATGGCCGGCAGAATGCTTCTATTATGCGGGCGGTGTTCCGGCCATTATGGAGGAGATTAAGAGGCATCTGCATTTGGATGTTATGACAGTCACAGGAAAAACCCTGGGAGAGAATCTGGAAGAATTGAAGAACAACGGATTTTATGAGCGCTGTGACAAATGGCTGCAGGAATTCAATAAACGATACAATATTAATCTTACGAAACAGGATATCATTCGCCCTTATGAGGACCCCATCGGTACGGATGGAAGCATTGCGATTCTGAAGGGCAACCTGGCGCCGGAAGGTGCTGTTATTAAACATACGGCATGTCCCAGGGAAATGTTCAAAGCAGTGCTGCGTGCAAGACCTTTTGATAGTGAAGAGGAGTGTTTGGATGCGGTTTTGAAGCATAAGGTGCAAAAAGGTGATGCGGTATTTATCCGTTATGAGGGACCCAAAGGAAGCGGTATGCCTGAGATGTTCTATACTTCCGAAGCCATCAGCAGTGACAAAGAATTGGGAAGAAGCATTGCTCTGATTACAGACGGACGATTCTCCGGTGCTTCCACGGGGCCGGTGATTGGACACTGTAGCCCGGAGGCGGTGGACGGTGGACCGATTGCGCTGGTGGAAGAGGGAGATTTGATTGAAATTGATGTGATGGAGAGGAAATTAAATATCATTGGCATCCATGGGGAAGAGAAAACACCTGAGGAAATAGAGCAGATTTTGAAAAAAAGGCGGGAAAACTGGAAACCAAGAGCGCCGAAATATCAAAAGGGAGTGCTCAGGCTGTTCAGCGAACATGCTGTCAGTCCAATGAAGGGCGCTTATCTGGATTATTAAATCTTCTTTTTATTATGACATCATTCCAATTTTATATGGATACGCAAAAGCAGCAAAGCCAGGAAGGACTTGCTGCTTTTGTACTAATTTGCCGCCAATATTACCCTGTTGTTGATGAAAATGTACATTCGGCCATACATACGAGCGATGAAGTTTGCCGCAATGACCATGACAGCTATCACTCGTGAGTAGGGTTACTATGGCAAGTTTTTGTGACCATGAGTATAACTTAGTTTTTCTATATTAACTAGCACAACAGGTTAACTTATGACTGGCAGGGCTGAAGGGTTATCAAAAAAGGAAGTTTTCGGAAAAAGAAAATTGTCAGTTTTGGGAATTGGTGTTATAATATCTGAAATATAGCAGCATGGTTTTCAGGTTAGTATGCGTAAATCGAGAAGTATGAAGGGATGCCAAGAGGAGAGCACATCCTCTTGTTAGGCGGGGAGTGTCAAACGCATTATAAGAGACGGAATTATTAAATGGCGGGGGAATGTCAAGTAATCTATGAAAAACTGAGCCGAAAAAACAGGCGCAACCGAATCTTGAAAACGGCGGGCAGGGAGGTATCCGTATGAAATTTGAACCAAAAACATTGGATTTTGATTTGAGTCCTTATACAGGGCTGACCAGAGAGAGTTGGCTGGAGGCAGGGCGGTATATGCTGGAGGGTATTTTCCGCCACATTGATGATTTTCAGCAGCCGGTGATTATGCCCAGAAAGGAGACAGAGATTACGTATCCCCATTTGAAGGCACCTGCTCAGACACAGGCCATTCAACGTACTGCAGAGGTGTTTGAAGGACTGACACGGACTTTTTTTATCGCAGCACCTCTGATCTCCAATATCCCAGACCTGGAAATCTGCGGGTATTCCATGGCGGAATACTATAAGAATCAAGTACTGCGGGTGTGTACCAAAGGGGATGCGCTCTATGTAGGTACCTATGCGGATCAACAGGAGATTGCCGGACATGTGAATCCATTTCAGGCATTTCAGCAGACAGTGGAAACCTGTGCTCTGGTCATATGTCTGTGGGTCAGCAGGGAACAGATATGGGAAACCTATACGAAGGAAGAGAAGGATGTGATTGCGGCACTTTTGGAAGGGTATGCCCATGAGAACACGGTTCCCCAAAATTGGCGTCTTTTCAATATGCTGGATATGGCTTTCTTACATATGGAAGGTTATCCTGTTAGAAAAGATGTGATGCGCGACCATGCCCAGGCCATTTTGAATTACTATGCGGGCGATGGCTGGTATCGGGATGGGCATTCCTTTGACTATTATTCCTGTTGGGCATTTAATGTATATGCACCCATTTGGAACCTTTGGTATGGGTATGAAAATGAACCGGAAATTGCGCGTAGATTTGAGGAAAATTCCAATCAACTTATGGAGACTTATGGTGATTTCTTTGATCGGGACGGCTGGACCAATATGTGGGGACGCAGTAATATTTACCGCAATGCCGCTACCAGTGCCTTTGATGGGAATCTGCTGCTACAGAATGGCAAAGCGGACCCTGGCAGGGCAAGGCGGATTTCCTCCGGCTCCCTGATGCAGTTCCTTGGAAGAGAAGATTTCCTGTATGATGGGATACCGACACTTGGCTTTTATGGGCAGTTTTCGCCGTTGGTGCAGGGATATTCCTGTGCGGAGTCACCTTTTTGGCTGGGAAAGGCATTTTTGTGCCTGCATCTTCCGGCGGATCATCCGTTCTGGACAGCAAAGGAAAATAATGGTACATGGGAAACCTTGGGCGCACAGGAAGTCAAAGAGACCTGCCTGGATGGTCCGGCGCTGTGTTTTACCAACCATCAGGCAAACGGGGAAACTATACTGCGCACCGGGAAGGTGCTAAAGCGTCCGGGGGATATCCATGGGATGTGGAATTATGCCAAGCTTTGCTATAATACAAAATATCCATGGGAAGCGGCACCCACAGATGAAGTTCCAAAGGAAAAAAGAGTGCTTATGGGTGCAGAGGTGGAGGCGCAGCAGTATGTATGTAAGGATGTGGAAGAACCGCGAGAAGGGTATGTCATGATGAAGACTGACATCTCAGGGAAGGCCAATGTCACTTTCTGGTGCGGACAAAAGGAGGGTGTGCTGTACCGCAGGCAGTTCTTTGATTATAGTCCGAACAGGGAATGTCATTGGACGCAGGCTATCAATCTGGCTGATTTCCCGGTGGCTTATGGTATTATGCGGGTGGATAAATTAAGGCTGCATAAAGCGCCTGCAATTTTGACCCTTGGTTCTTATGGATTTCCGGACAATGGGACGGAAGTGATTGAGAAAAACTGCGGAGCTGCCAGGGCAATTATATTGAAAGGTAAGGATGCGGCAGGGAGTGAGAAGCAGATGGCCATGACCATTTATGATGGCTGGAAGGAATTGTCCTTATTGTACAGACACGGAACCAATCCTGACTCTGAACAATCTATTGTCATTTATGCTTCCATGAAGCGGGAAACGCAGTATGGGGGATTTGAACCCTATGTGCTAATCTCGCAGGTGATTACGAAAGAGAGCCATGAGGATTTCAAAGAGGAAGAACTGTTTCCTGTTGGTGAGGTGATATACACAGATGCGGAAGGCTGCGGCAGTTATGGACCAGTGGTGATTAAAATGAAGGATGGCAGCAAGAGAACAGTGGCGTATGAGGGGATGGAAGGACGGCTCATGTTATGAGCAGAGGGAAGAATATGGATTCAGATTTCCAAAGAAAGAATGATATGGGCGGTGTCTGAAGACAGCAAATAATAGCCGGAAATCAATACGATATTCGGCAGCCAGGGAGATGGAAAATATGAACTTTTTGAAACGATTTGTTGATAAAGGAAAGATACAAAGCATGGTAGTTTCACTTTGCATTCTGATGGTTTGTATAGGAACACAGCAGATGCAGACAGTGATATGGAATAGCGGCATCTATGAGTTCTCAAGAGATTTGTTGGGTGTTGTGATGGCTGTAATCATATGCACAAATTACAAATGGGAAGATCTTGTAAAATATAAAATACCCTATATTGTGTGGAGCGTGTTGGGGGTGATATTGGCTATCATCCTGGTTCCCATGGCAATTGAGAGAAGATTGGATTTTCTGCTCGCAGATACCATAGTCATTGCATTGGGTATTTTTCTCATGGGTTACTGCGTGATTCACACGATCATTGCTTTCTTTATTGAGAAATATCGTCCGAAGTTTTGCCGGCCTTTATTTGTTATTTGGATTGTAATGTTTATTTTGATGATTTTCTCCAGAAGTGAGTATTTGTGGCCGTTGTGTTATTTCCTGTTGTTTTTCTGCTATTATATGACAGAGCAGACGCACATCCAGCGTACCAATGTAATTCATGGTGTGGTGAATGGAATGATTCTTGGTTTTATTGCGATACAGGCACATTCCCTTTTGTTTCGGCCATATGACAGACTTCGATATTATGGCAATTTCTGCAATCCGAACCATAATTGTATGTTTTTATGTCTGTGTCTTGGGGCAATCCTGGCAAAGATTCTGTTAGTAACCAAGGCAAATGAGAAAAAAATAGTCCGCGTTTTCTATTTCCTGTTGGCGGGAGCTTGCTGTGCGTTTATATTTATGACAATGAGCCGTTCCGGCTATCTTGCCGCGTTTGTGGTGATGCTGCTATTTTTAATTGCATATTGTAATGTCAGAGAGAAGAAAATCTTCTTCAGGATGGGGTTGCTGATGGTTTCTATTTTTGTGGTGCTGCTGCCGGTGACATATCTGGCAGTTCGATATATTCCAACCATCCATCCCCATGTCCTCTTCTATTTTCAGGAAGGCTATTCAGAGGACAGGGTACATTCCTGGGACGATCGAAATTCCGAAAAATTTATTACTTTCGGACAAATGATGGAAGGTGCGCTGGGAAGGATGGGGAATATTAAGAATATGCTGCACAACATGCAAAGTATGGATACAAATGGGGAAGAAAATGTTTCTTTCCTGGTTGCATCCGGCACAGATTATATTCCTTCCGCCGATTTGCTCTCAGAGGAAGGGGTAACAGATCCGGATAAAATTCCTGCGCTGACGGGAGAAGAGGAGGACAGTGCATTTCTCACAAGGTATACGATTTATAAATGGTACATTACTCACTTGTCGTTAAGAGGAATGCCCTATGATGAACAGGGATTTCAGCTCACAAAGGATCACTGGATTCAGGATACCCATAATATTTATTTGGACTATGGGATTAATTTTGGCTATCCTGTGATGATTCTATTTACTGTCTTTATTTGGTGGGGAATTGGAAGATTGTATCGGCAGGGCGCCAGGGACAAGAACGCCGGGAAGTGGGCATGTCTTATGATTGTACTGATTCCGCCGGTGTTCGGTATGTTTGAGTTTGCGTGGGGAGCCGGCATGATTTCAACTGTAACATTATATATATTAATGAAGGAGATGATTCTTTCTTAATTGCTGTCAATGAGTAACCGGCAGTTCCCTATGAATAAAAGTCCGGGGGCTGGTTGCTGCACAATTGTTTCCATAGGACGAACGCCCGACATGAAATAAGCTGCCGGCAATATTAACCGGTTGTTGGTGGAGATGTACATTCCGGCAAGTTATGAGTGGCGGAGCTGAACAGTTATGAATATTTATAGTAAAAACGCTTGCCAAACGGCAGAAAATTTCATATGATGATAGTACTTGCAGTAAATGAATGAATCTGGTAGTATAAAATGATAGGGGTTAGAATGGTTGATAGTGGGATCAAATTTTACCAGGTATATGCCAGGCAGAGAGAATGAGGTATGAGATGACAGGTGGAAGAAACAAAGTAAAGCTTATGAAAGCGGTTTCCCAGTTAAAGGAAACAGATTATTCAGCAGTACCGGAATTGGGTGATATTTATCGGAGGCTTTTGAATGGCAGGAAAGAATTTGCTGAGATCTTTGATAAAAATATCAAGGCAGTCATGCAGATTAGTTCCCTTGACCTGACAATGCAGCATCAGACAGAGAAGATCATGGCTATCTCCCAAAGTGTGGAGAAAGCTTCGGAAGCTATCTTTGGTTCCGGGGTAGGAGGCAGGAGCAACAGCCAGCATGAAGAGTTGACCAATACCATTGTCAGGGTTTCCGAGGAAACGGGAGAGGTATATGAGAAAATTGAAACCAGTCAAAATGAATTGACTAACATTAAAGAACTCTCCGAACAGACAATTGTGGTTTCCCGACAAATGCAGCAGGATATGGACAAATTGATTCAGGTCATCGAGAATATGAATGATGTCATTAAGGGCATTGGTTCTATTTCCTTGCAGACAGATTTGCTTGCGCTGAATGCTTCTGTTGAGGCGGCCAGAGCCGGTGAGGCCGGGAAAGGATTTGCCGTGGTGGCAGGTAAGATACGGGAGCTGGCAGAACAGACACAATCTCTAACAGGGAGTATGGGAGATTTTGTGGACGGAATAAAGGAAGCGTCCCGAAATACGGTCAAAAGCGTGAACAGTACCATAGATGTCCTGGGAACAATGACAGAGCGAATTGAGCAGGTGTGGCGGCTGAATGAAGAGAATGAGAAGCATGTATCAAAAGTCAATGAATCTATTACTTCGATTGCTGCAGTCAGTGAGGAATTGAGCAGTTCCATGTTGGAAATGGAGAATCAACTGGTAGAAAGCACAAATTTTATGCGCAAAGTCAGTGAGGATCTGAAAAGGACTGCGGAACCGGTAGCGGACATAGAGAAAACACTGGATGCTACGGTGAAACAGATGGGGAATTTGACGAAAGATGCTTTTTATCACCTGGAAGATAAGGAATTTGCAAGTTATATGAAGAATGCCATTTCCGCCCATCATACATGGCTTGCCAATCTGCGGAAAATGGTAGATGAGCAGACCGTGATACCGTTGCAGTTGGATGCTACCAAATGTGGTTTTGGACATTTTTACTATGCCATGACCCCATCCATTCCTGCGGTTGTCCCAATTTGGGCGGCACTTGGGGCCAAACATAAACGTTTTCACAAATTTGGAGAAGAAGTGATAGCAGCATTGAGAAAATCGGATTATTTCCGAGCTGAACAGATCTATCGGGAGGCGGAAAGCTATTCCAAAGAATTGATTTCAGATATGGAGCAAATTTATGGAATTGCGGAAGGCAACGTTCTTCCCAACGGTTGAAGCTCAGCATCCATTTGGGGTAATGTATTGAGCTAATAAAGCCTGCGTAGTTGATACGCAGGCTTTATCATAATTGCATTAAATTTTTACACCAATCTTAACTGTCATTTTTTCAGGTATCACTCCATCATCCACCACAAAAGTGATGAAGTGTTCTCCCAACTGCGCTTCCGTGGGGGTCCAGAGGAATTTTCTCTGTTCCGGATAAAACGAGGCACCGGGCGGTATCGTTTCACAGGATAATGTAAGCGGTATTTCCCGGCCTTTTACGCTGTAATTGGGACGTTTGGACGGTTCATTGTAAATCATGCCGTTGTCTGCTTCATCAGAAATATCACTGGCCGGATTGCGCACTGTCAGTACCAGGCTGCATACTTCACCCGGCTTCACACACACAGGCGCAATGGACTGGATAAAGGGCCGGTGGACCGTCAACGGCAGCGGGTAATCATCCGTATCCACCGCAAAATGATAGCCGGATTCCTGACAGGGGACGGTAGGATAGGGATAGAGGCTGTCCTGTGGAGTACCGGGAGCAGGGGCCTGGATTTCAATTTTCCTGATGATAGGAGAGTGCATGCGGTTCCCGTTTATAACGGACTGCGCCTGTGTGTCATTTACAGCGGATTGCGCCGGGCTGTCTTCTATGCGAATCTGTGCATGGCTGTCATATGCAGAGGAGTGTGTATTTCCGGCAGCCACGGGGCAGCTACGATGCAGCACCAATGGTTTTACAATTTCAAGTCCGGTCACATCTGTGGTAAAGTAAGGCTGTTCCGGCACATTTTCTGCATTGGTATGTCGTCTGTAATGATTAGTGACCACGGCAATGGGCGGGATATCTTTGCCGCAATATGCTTCCAGACCATCTACGGAGAATCCGTTCACATCATCCAGGACACATACATGCCGTCCATCCGGTACCTTGCAGGAGAATTTGATGTTCCGCAGAACCAATCCATCCACATGTCTGGCAAAGAATCCGTAAGCAGGCAAAATCCCCCAATTGCTTGGTTCCGGATATACATCAGGAAGTTCAGGTATATTGTAGGCATCTTCACGCCAGCATTCCTTGTCCCTATCCCAATCCATGCGGGGCAGAAGGCCTTCATTTTTTAAGAAGAAGGTATTTACCAGCCAGGGGAGGTTCTGTACCTGTTCTCCGGCATGGAATTGGGAATATTTCCACTCTGTATTTAACTGCCGCTGTTCCACAGCGTGTTCCATGGTGAGGCCGCCTCTGTATTCCACGGAGATATTTTCCAGGGTGACATTTTTGATATGGGAGTCTGTCAGCCCCATCAGTAAAATGGGATAGCGGGGGTCTGCATTGGTAATGGTCACATTGCGAATCAGAACATTTTCCACAGAAGCCAGGTCGCTGCAGCCAATTCCGTTGGCGTATAGAGGCAAATCTCTTTCGGCAAGTTCATGAGCAGGGTCAGCTTCATAGGAACCATTTGCCGGAAGAAGCTGTACAGTATTGTTGCTTTTCCAGGTATTCAAATAGAACTGTTCGTCTTCTTCCACGTAATTGGCGGGATTACATTGCACCGGATCTGTGTCGTCTATGATTTCAAAAAAGGAATGTCCATCCACAGTGACGGTTTTCGTTCGGTTATAACAGGGGGAATATCGTCTCACAGGATAACAGTGGTAGGAATTCTCCTTGGGGAGAATCCAATTCTTATTGTCCAGGCGCACGTCGCTGCCGGATACAGGATATTCGGAAGAAGTATTCTTTCCAGTGACAGGGAATCTGGCTCTGTCTCCCGCCCGTAAGAAAATGGGAGAGCTGGATACGTTGTCCAGTTCACAGTCTTCAAATATAACGTCTGTCAGGGAGGAACAGTCCACGGCTTCCATACAGAACCCCCTGGAACGATCGAATTTCACCCGGCGGATGGTCACCAGATGATAGCCGCAGGTGGACTCTGTGCCGAATTTCACCCGTCCGGTGGGGCCGCATCGGTCTGTGGCAATCAGTTTATCGCGAGTGTATTCCCCGGCATACACACTTCCGGCGTCATAACCGCTGACAATACAATCTTCGATCAATACATTTTGTACCGGTTTGAAGCATCCTGCGCCGAAAGAAGCCTTCAGGCACAGCCCGTCGTCCGTAAGAGAATTGCAGGTGGTATGACGGACGGTAACATCCTGGCAGCAGTCGATATCGAAAGCATCTCTGGTGGTATCTACTAAGACATGGTTTACATATAAGTTCTCGCAGGCTTCCGTAATGATGGCGAAATGTCCGCCAATGGTGAAGGAAAAATCTTCCAGCACAATATTTTTGCACCGCACCAGGGCAATGCCTTTATTGCCGAACCATTCCCCGGCGTGTCCTTTTTGATTGCGGAAGGAAGGCTCCTCTGGGTCGCCGCCTTGCAGCACATATTCCAGAATACCGCTTTCGGCCTGAAAACGTCCGCCCGTAAACAGACCTTTCCCATAAATCATAATATTTTCCAGGTCCGCGCCATAGACAAGGCTGTTGGCAAAGTAAGAATGTCCATGATCCTGAATTCCTGCATAGAGGTTTACTTCCGGTTCTTCATAATTGCCGCCTTCTCCTTCCTGTTTCGCATAAAAGTGAGTAATATCCGTTTTGGCGGCAGCAATGATGGCGCCTTCTTCCAGGCAGAGATTCACATTACTTTGCAAAAGGATGGTGTAAGTGTAGAAGGTTCCCCTGGGGATGAGCACTGTCCCGCCTTTTTGAGCAGCAGCACTAATGGCGGCGTTTATGGCGCGGGTATTGTCCGCAGGTGCGGCAGTTACCGAGGCACCGAAATCCGTAACAGAGAATACAGTTTCTTTTATCAGGTCACCGGGACGTATGGAAGCGCCGGTGGCTTCGGGAATGTTATATACAGTCATAGTCTGTTCCTTTTCTAAAATTCTGTCACAATTTCCGCAGTCAGGTACTTTTGGGAAAATTCTTCTGCGGAACAAGGTTTGCTGTAATAGAATCCCTGGATATAGTCGGGATTCAGTTCATTGATGCGCTCCAGCTCGTCATGGGTCTCAATGCCTTCCACCACCAGATTCAGGCCGATTCTGTGAACCATTTTAATAATATGTATCAGCAATTCATGTTCATAATCGTTGCGCAGAGCCTTCACGGTAAAGCTGCGGTCAATTTTGATAATATTGGGCCGCAGGTTTCCAATGTTGATCAAATTGGAATAGCCGGTGCCAAAGTCATCAAGCGCAATGCTGACCCCAAGTTTTTTTAGTTTCTTCCAGACATTTTGTACGGCGGGTGTGTTTTCCAGATGACCGCTTTCCGTCAATTCTACGATCAGGCAGGTGGGCGGCATTTGGGCCATTTCCAGTGCTTCGGCAATGTCCTCATACAGGGGACTTTTTAATAACTGGATATAGGAAAGGTTCACGGAAATCACAAAATCAGGATACTTTTCACGGCATTTTTTACACATAGCCAGGGCGTTGTGGATGATCCATTTTCCCACGGGGATGATCAGGCCGCTTTCTTCCAAAATGGACACAAGTTCCAGGGGCGGGACATATTCTCCCGTTTGTGTATGGAAACGAAGCAGAGTCTCCGCGGCAAATAATTCGCCGTCTGTTGATACGACAATGGGCTGGAAAAACAATTCAAAACCATTGAAATCTTCTTCCAGGGATTTCCGCAGACTGCTTCGGAGATAGCGCATCCGCAGGAAGGCGTTGTAATCTTCTGGTTTATAGAAATAAAGCTGGTTTTTGCCCCTGTTTTTGGCTTCTGTCAGAGCAAATTCGGAGAATTTCATGGTCTGGTTGTAATTCTGGGCATCTTCCGGCACCAGGTCTTTGAGGGAAAGCAGGCCGGCGGATATGGTATATATTGCTTTATACTGCTCTTCAGATATTACCTTGTCCACAGCGGAGCGGATGTCGTGGTACAGTCGGTTCATTTCATCATAATCAGCACCGGATAAATCCAATACCAGGAATTCATCAGAGACAATACGATAAGCGGACTGCATGGGATTCAGGCATTGTTTGATACAATCGGCGACTGCACGAAGCACATAATTGCCATATTCGGAACCATGTCTTTCGTTGATGATTTTAAAATCGTCAATACCTATTCTTAAAAACATTGCGTCCTTGAAGGAAGAACCCAGAAGCTTCAAATGTTCTTCCAGAGAGGATTCCCCTTTCAGGCCGCTGACATTGTCCGCTTTCTGTCGATTGCCTATTTCATTGATACAGCCGATCATTAATCGTGCGGTACCGTCGGAGGATTTCAGAATGCGCCCTTTTACATTGAGCCATACGGGAGAACCGTCAAGGCCGATCCAGCGGTATTCCAGATTGCGTTCATTCTTCATGCCGGACTTCACTTCCGTCAAATCCTCCAAGAGCAGGGGGATATCGTCCGAATAGGTAAAAGTACTGACGGTATTGGCCACATCATGAAATATGTTGTCAGGTATTCTGAACCGCTGCAGCGCCCGCTTACTGATGTAATAAGTGTCGCCGGGGATATCATAAACATATAGATAGTCGTTCATGCACAGTGAAAATTCTTCCGCAATTTCACAGAAATCTTCAAAGGTGCGATTTTCATACTCCTTTTCCATAACTAAAAATTCCTTTCCCAATTCCTTTGGTGACAAAGCTGCAATTTGTTGCTTTTCTGGTTTCATATCATGAATTTGTAAATAATAGATACAAGTCCGCATAATATGTGATGTAACAGAAGGAAACTGCGGCGCCGGAAAGTCAAAACAGTGTTTTTCAGTAATTTTGCAAGACTTGCAGACACCTTATAAGTGAATAAAAGCTGAATGTAAGACAATTTATTCTACATCAATTATACTAGATATTAAAAAAAATACAAGAGACGATTCCGTGAAAAGTAACACGATTCCAGGTGGGGACAAGAAAAAAGGTAAATTCCCCTTGACATTTTTATATATAAGAGTTATTATCCAAAATAGTTTGAAAGTCAAACAAATTGAGATTCAAACTAAATCACGTAGTAATGAAAACTACAAGTGATATTCTAAATGCAAAAGGCAAGGCGCAAACGCAAAGTGTAGAAAAATGAAAAATAAGAAAAGGAGAGAAAAGAAATGTTGGAGAAATTAAGAGCAGTGATTGAAGAGAAGTTGAATGCAGAGGGTGTGGAGATTACGGAGGATACCAATTTCAAAGATGATCTGAATGCGGATTCTCTTGATCTGTTTGAGCTTGTGATGGCGTTGGAAGAAGAGTTTGGTACGGAGATTCCTTCCGAAGATTTGGAGAAATTGGTGACGGTAGGGGATGTGATGGAGTATCTGGCAAGCAAAGGTATTGAAGAATGAAGACAAAGATAACGGAGCTTTTGGGAATCACGTACCCTGTGATACAGGGCGGCATGGCGTGGGTGGCGGAGTATCATCTTGCCTCTGCCGTATCCGAAGCCGGCGGTCTGGGACTCATAGGGGCAGGCGGTGCACCGGCGGAATTTGTGCGGGAACAGATTCGTAAGGCAAAGGAAGTAACGAAAAAACCCTGCGGTGTCAATATTATGTTGATGAATCCGGAAGCGGAAGCCATAGCGCGTGTGGTGGTGGAAGAAGGCGTTAAGGTGGTGACCACCGGCGCCGGCAATCCGGGCAAATATATGGCAATGTGGAAGGAAGCAGGTGTCAAGGTCATTCCGGTAGTGGCAAGTGTGGCCATGGCGAAACTGATGGAACGGGCCGGGGCGGATGCTGTTGTGGCGGAAGGCATGGAATCCGGCGGACATATCGGCCAGCTTACCACTATGGCGCTGCTGCCCCAGGTGGTGGATGCGGTGTCGATTCCGGTCATTGCCGCCGGCGGTATTGCGGATGGCCGTGGATTTGCTGCGGCGAGGATGTTGGGAGCGGAGGCAGTGCAGATTGGAACTCGTTTTGTGGTGGCCAGGGAGTCCATTGCCCACGACAATTACAAGAAGAAGATTATTGCTGCCAAAGACATAGATTCCGAGGTTACAGGTATGAGCCATGGACATCCGGTGCGCCAGTTGCGCAATCAGATGACAAGAGAGTACCTGAAGCTGGAAAAGGGCGGCGCTTCCTTTGAAGAGTTAGAGCAGCTTACGCTTGGTGCCCTCAGGAAGGCTGTGGTGGAAGGCGATACGGTAAACGGTACCCTGATGGCAGGTCAGATTGCAGGCATGATTCACAAGGAGCAGACCTGCAGTGAAATTATTCAGGAAATTATGGCACAATATGAGGAACTTCTTAAGACAATAAAATAAGCGGAGGCGGAACAGGAAACGGACTCAGGCCGTCTGGAATCCGGATTTGTTGATGGATGCAATTGCTGACCGGAAACAAATTTCACTAGCCGGGGTTCCCGAGGGCCTGAGGTGGTACTGGAATATAAAAATATGGGTAAGACAGCATTTCTTTTTCCGGGGCAGGGCGCTCAGTATTGCGGTATGGGAAAGGATTTTTTCGACACCTATGATACGGCGAAAAAAGTTTATGTGCAGGCAGGGGAAGCCGTTGGCATGGATGTGGCGGAGCTTTGCTTTACGGAAAATGATAAGTTGAATATAACAGAATTTACACAGATTGCAATGCTTGCAACAGAAGTGGCTATCCTGAAAGTATTGGAAGAAAAAGGTGTGAAGGCAGATTGCGCCGCTGGGCTGAGCCTTGGTGAGTATGGCGCTTTGGCGGCCGCAAAGGTTATGGAGCTGCCGGAATTATTCTGGTTGATTCGCTGCCGGGGAATCTACATGCAGGAGGCCTATCCTGTGGGTGGCGGGATGTCTGCGGTGTTGGGGCTGGATGCGGATACCATCCGGAAAATATGTGAGGAAACGGATGGAATTGTGTCCATTGCCAATGACAATTGTCCCGGACAGATTGTGATCACCGGAGAAGCGTCAGCGGTGCAGGCAGCATCCATAAGGCTTCAGGAAGCAGGAGCAAAGAGATGTGTTCCTCTGAAAGTCAGCGGCCCATTTCATTCGGCGCTGCTTGCGGGAGCAGGACAGAAATTGGCGGCAGAGTTGGAAGGGGTCAAGGTGAGAAAGCCGGAAATACCCTATATCTGTAATGTGGAAGCTGCTTATGTGACGGAAAGTACTGCTATTAAGGATCTTTTGGTGCGGCAGGTATCCGGTACGGTGCGATGGCGGGAAAGCATGGAGCAAATGCTGGAAGACGGGGTTGATACTTTTATTGAAATCGGACCGGGGAAGACTTTGGCAGGCTTCCTGAAGAAAATAAACCGTGATGCAAAAGTGACCAGTATCGGAACGGTAAACGAGATGGAAGCTTTTTTGGGTGATACCGGAAGCGGAAAATAAAAGTAAGCTGCTCTTGGTGTCCGGAGAGGACTGGCGCCTGGAAGCGGATGAGAAAGCGGAAGGGATTGGTATCTGACAGTGGATGTGGAACCGGAGGAGATGAGTGCCTGCTGGCGGATGTGGGATTGAAATAGGAGAAAAATGATAATGGAAAAAGAGCTTGCGGGTAAGGTAGCCCTTGTTACCGGCGCAGGGCGTGGGATTGGCAGAGCCATCGCATGTGAACTGGCCAAACAGGGGGCGGTGGTGATTGTAAATTATAATGGCTCCAGAGAACGGGCCTTGGAAACAGTGGCGGAAATAGAAAGCTTCGGCGGACAGGCAGAGGCAATCGGCTGCGACGTGTCCGATTTTAACGCCTGTGGTAAAATGGTGGAGGACATTGTGGGAAAATATACCCATGTGGATATTCTGGTGAATAATGCCGGTGTTACAAGGGATAATTTAATCCTTCGTATGGCGGAAGAGGACTATGACAGGGTGCTGGACACGAACCTGAAAGGAGCCTTCAATACCATACGTCATTTGTCCAGATATTTCCTGAAGCAAAAAGGAGGCAAGATCATCAATATTTCTTCCGTGTCAGGGGTGTTGGGCAATGCGGGACAGGCGAATTATTCTGCTTCTAAAGCGGGACTGATCGGGTTGACCAAAAGTGTGGCAAGAGAGCTGGCCAGCAGAGGTATCTGCGTCAATGCGGTGGCACCCGGTTTTATTGATACGGACATGACACAGGCATTGCCTGAGAAGTCCAGAGAGGCGGCTGTTGCGGCAATTCCCATGGGAAGAATGGGAAGTGCGGAGGACGTGGCGCAGATAGTAGCTTTTCTGGCAGGAAAGCGGTCAGATTATATTACGGGCCAGGTGATATGTGTGGACGGAGGAATGACCTGAGCGGAGGACGCGGAACAAGTTCCTGCTTGCAGGAACTGGAATAAAAAAACAGCATTCGCCCGGAAGTACCCAAATGGATTTGCGGACGCAGGCCTTTAGCGTCAGGAAATCCATTCCCTAAGCCAGGGTACTTTCGGGAGGATGCGGAACAAGTTCCTGCTTGCAGGAACTGGAATGGAGAAAAATAATATAAGCTATGAAGAGAAGAGTTGTAGTGACAGGTATGGGGGCGGTGACGCCCATTGGCATTGGTGTGGAAGCGTTTTGGAACGGGATATGCCAGGACCAGATCGGCTTTGCACCCATTACAAGATTTGACACCGCAGACTATAAATGTAAGTTGGCAGCAGAGGTTAAGGATTTTGCTCCGGAAAAATATATGGACAAAAAAGCTGCCAGACGTATGGAATTATTTTGTCAGTATGCGATTGCAGCAGCGGGCGAAGCAATTGCGGATGCAGGGTTGGTCATGGAAAAAGAAGACGCCTGGCGGGTGGGCTGCTGTGTTGGCAGCGGTACCGGGAGCCTGCAGGCAGTGGAAAGGGAATACGGCAGGTTGACGGAAAAGGGTCCTTCCAGGGTAGGCCCTCTTTTTGTACCATTGATGATATCTAATATGGCCGCGGGAAATGTGAGCATTGCGTATGGCTTAAAAGGAAAGAGCCTGAATGTATCAACTGCCTGTGCTACCGGTACCCATTCTGTGGGCGAAGCGTTTCGTTCCATCCAATATGGTGAGATGGATGTGTGCGTGGCAGGAGGAACAGAAGCTGCAATAACGCCCATGGGAATTGCAGGGTTTTCCGCTTTGACGGCGCTTTCTACCAGCATTGACCCTGCAAGATGCTCTATTCCTTTTGACAAGGACAGAAGTGGATTTGTTATGGGGGAGGGTGCAGGTATTGTGGTTCTGGAGGAAATGGAACATGCCATAAAGCGAGGAGCGCATATTTATGCGGAAGTGCTGGGGTATGGCTGTTCTTCCGATGCTTATCATATTACATCTCCGGCAGAGGATGGTTCGGGGGCAGCCAGGGCCATGCTCAATGCTCTGGAAGACGGTGGTGTGAAGCCGGAGGCAATTACCTATATCAATGCCCATGGCACTGGTACACATCTCAATGACTTGTTTGAGACAAGGGCGATTAAACTTGCTTTTGGAGAGCATGCGGGAGAGATAAAAGTGAATTCCACCAAGTCCATGATTGGCCATCTTCTGGGGGCTGCAGGCGCGGTAGAGTTTATTACCTGTGTGAAAGAAATGCAGGAGGGCTTTCTGCACAGAACAGTGGGCCTTCAGGAATCGGAAGAAGAATTGGATCTTGATTATTGCAAGGAGAGCAGCCGTATGGAAATTCCCTATGCGCTCAGCAATTCTCTTGGATTTGGCGGACATAACGCCAGCCTTTTGATTGGGCAATATTCATCATAGTCTTGTAACGGAAGTGTAGGGACAGCACTGGAAACAGCCTTGAAACAAAAGTACATGGAACGGGTGCTGAAGTACAGAGACGGCACTGGAATAGCCCGGCAGAAAAATGTCAAGGGTTATCAATAAAATGAATGTGCCGTCGGCAGCGATTTAAAATAGGAGATAAATTATGTCATTGTATACAGCGAAGGAGATTATGGATATCATTCCTCACCGATATCCCTTTTTACTGATAGATTCCATAGAAGAACTGGAACCGGGCGCACGTGCATTGGGGAAAAAATGTGTTACCATGAATGAACCTTATTTTCAGGGACATTTTCCGGGAAATCCCGTCATGCCGGGTGTACTGATTATTGAAGCATTGGCTCAGGTGGGGGCGGTGGCAATTCTCTCTCAGCCGGAATGGAAGGGGCGTACAGCGTATTTTGCAGGGATTGACAAGGCAAAATTCCGGCAGAAAGTGATGCCTGGAGATGTGCTGCATTTGGAGACAACCATTTACAAGGTGAAAGGGCCTGTGGGTGTGGGAAAGGCAGTCGCCACAGTAAACGGCAAAGTGGCGGCAGAAGCAGAACTAACCTTTGCCATCGGATGAAATAACGGGCAGCAGATGTGTTACGGCGGAACTGGAAACAGCCACAGCACAGAAGATACCCAGATGAAATTCAGGCCG
>CAMWLE010000067.1 GCA_947175015.1 uncultured bacterium | reverse complement strand
CCGCTTTCCTTGCACTGTCTCTACCGCCTCCGGCAACATCAAATCTACATACAAAATTTGGCACATTTCAGACATTTTTTCAGACATTTTCTCACACAATCACTGCCCGGCTGGTGATTCCCTCACTGTTCCTGCATTTCGTAACCACAATCTTCTTCTCTATCTTCTCTTTCAACTCCGACACATGGGAAATGATTCCCACCAGGCGATTGCCTTCCGTAAGGCGCACCAAAGCTTTCATTGCCTGTTCCAGCGCTTCTTCGTCCAGAGATCCAAATCCTTCATCCACAAACATGGAATCCATTTGAATTCCGCCTGCATAGGACTGGATTTCATCCGACAATCCAAGTGCCAGGGACAGTGAAGCCTGAAATGATTCTCCGCCGGACAATGTCCTGACGCTGCGCTGCGTTCCATTGTAATGGTCAATTACAGAAAGCTCCAACCCTGCTTTTTCCTTCCGGTTTTCTCCCTCTTCATCCCGTTTCAGCTCATACTGCCCGTTGCTCATGGTAAGCAGTCTTAAATTGGCCAGTCTTAAAATACGATCAAAATATGCCATCTGAATATACGTTTCCAGTTCTATCTTCCTTTTACCACTCAAAGTCCCATTGGCCGTATCCGACAGCGCCTTCATCCAGACATATTTCCGTTCCACTGCAGCGATATCCTCCTGTTTCACTTTTACCTTGCGGTATACCTCACAGTTGACTGCCAGGGCATGGTTCTGCGCATCCCGCCTGCTGCTGTATACTTTTTTCTCCTGCTGCCATTTTTCTTTTCTTTCCAGAACCTCTTCCTCTTTTACAGTTCCCGCCTCACCTGCGGAAGCAATCTGGCTTTTTAAGGTTTCGATGGCAGCCATAAGCCTTTCTTTTCTTGTATTGCAATCTGTCAAATTCTGTTCCGCTGTTTTCAAGGCACCTTCCAGTTCTCTTTTGCGCTGTTCCAGGATACTTATTTTTTCCTCCACCTCTTCTCTGCGCTCCGTCCCAAGCTGCTTCACCAGCACCTCTATTTTCTCTTTGATAGCCTCACAGCTCGCTATGAGTCTTGTAATTTTCACTTCTGTGCTCTGTATGCTCTCTGCAAGCACCTTTGATTGTGACTCTTTTTGCGGAATCTGTTCTTCCAATGTCTGCTTTTCCAGAAGTTTTCCATGGTTCTCCTCCAGTTTTCCTTGCAAAATCAATAATTTCTCCTCTAAAATTTTCTCTGTCTGAAAGGTCAACTCTTCCAATGCCTTCTCAGAAATCATTGCAGCATCCGGATATTCTTCCGTCAGCCGGGGTTCTTCTCCGCAAAGAGTCGCAAAAAGCTGTCTTGCCTTCTCACAATACCTGTTTACAATGCCTTCCAATCGTTTTTCCAGTTCATTTCTGCTGTTCTGGCTCTCGGAAAGCTCTGCCGCTTTTTCTTCACGTTCCGCCGCCATGCGTTTCCTGTTTTCTATCTCTCCATGAAGGATACGCTGACGCTGAATAAGAATATCACAATTTTTCTGTAAAGAATCCAATATCTCCGCCAACTGCTCCGCCGAAAATCCATCCACCCCTTCTGTCCATACAGCACTTTTCCGTTCAGGATTTTCCTTCACTTTTTCATCCTGCGTTTGTCCTGTCTGCTCTTTCATTTCCTGCAATTTTGATACTTCCGACATTTGTTCCAGTGCTTTTTCCATTTCCTGCACAAGCTGTTTGCGCAAAGCTCTGTCCTGTCCATTCAAATTTGCGTTTTGCTCCTGCTTCCCGGCTATGGATTCCGTGAGCGCCTTTCTGTCTGCTTCCTCCTTTAATGCTTCCTGCTCCAATGTTTCCAGCAGCTTTTTGTCCTGTTTCGCCTGTTTATATGCTGCCTGACTCCGCTCAATATTTTGTCTGAGCCAGGCCTCTATCTCTTCTTCGGAATGTCCTTTTTCTATGGAAGGCATTCCCTCCATATTCTCTCCCCAGTTATCCGGCAGAGAAAGACCTGCGACCAAACTCTCCCATTGCCTGCACTTTTCTTCCAGCTTGCCCTTCGCCGCCGCATATTCCTGCCGCTTCTTCTGCAGCATTGAATCCAGCCTGTCCTGTTCCTCCCTGGCTTTGGGAATAAATTCTTCCAGTTCCTCCATCCGGCGTATTTCCCGCTCCGTTTTGTCCATTGCCTCTTTCAGCGTCCGGCTTTCTGCCTCGGTCTGCTGCCGCATCTGAACAAGACTTACTCGGATAGTATCATAATCCTTCTCCGCCGAATTCAGCACAGACACATTCTCTGCGCTTTGAACATCATTCCACTGCAGCCCCAATAATTCCTCTGCCAATTTTTCCACCAGTTTTTCCTGTTCCCTGCGCCGTTCTAACAAAAGTCCCGCCTGTGCGCTGAGATGCTCCGCCTTCGCCTCCGCTTTGGACAGCAGCTTTTTCTCCTTCTCCAACTCCGCCTTTTCGGGCACAGATTCCGGCACCTTCGCCAACATTAGATGATGTGTGGCACCGCAGACAGGGCATGCCTTCCCTTCTTTCAAATCTCTCGCAAGTATCCCTGCCTGTGCCCCCAGAAAGCATCTGTCTAATTCCTCATATATTTTACGGCGCTTCTCCTTCTCTTCTGCCGCTTTTTGATACTCTTTCTGCGCCTGCACAAGCTCATCTCTTCGTAATATCAAAGTCTCCATTTCCAATGACAACTTATCCTGAGCCTGCCGCTGCTCTGCCAACGCCTTTTCTGTCTGCTTCCACAAAAGCTTATTGGTCTTCGCCTCCTTTACTGTCTCCCATTCTTCCTGCAAAATGTTATATTCATTTTGATGCTTCTGTGTCTGTCGCTGCAGTTCTTCACATGAATGTTCCAGTTCTGCTACAGACTGATTTACACCTGCAAGTTCCTCTCTCTGTTCCAGGAATGTGCGGAGCTGTTCCATGGCCGCTTCCATCCGGTGCCGGCATTGAATCTCTATTTCTCCGGCATTTTTCAGGCGCTCCTGTTTCTCTTTCCTGTCTTTTTCTCTCTCATGAAATGCGTTCTCTTTGGACAAGAGTTCTGTCAATGCCTCTGCTGTCAGCGCTATCTCCTGTCTGACTGTCTTCCACTCTGTATGCCCCTTCTGCAATAGTCCCCAGCTCTCCTGCAGTTTTCCCAAAGATGTCTCTATTGCAGAGAGCATGCTATCTCTGTCCGCCAACGCTTCCAATTTCTCCTGGTACTCCTGAAGCATCTTCTCCAGTTTCTCCGCTCTTGCCCGCTCCTTTGCAATGCTTTGTTCCGTCTCCTGACGCATAGCCTTTTCCTGCTCCAGACCGCCTTTTTGTTGACGCAGACTGTCTCTGTGACGCAGTGCCGTATCTCTTCTATTTTCCAGACGTTCCCTCTCTTCTCCCAGAGAAGTAAGACTTTTTAGTTTCTCCCGATCTGCCTCCAGAGCCTTCTCCAATTCCTGCCGCTGCTCCAACAAGACCGCCTTATGCTCATTGCTGTCCGCAAGCAACTTCTCCTGTGCAAGCAGCTCATCTCTCTCACTCTTCCACTTATCAAAAAGCGCAAGATTATCCTGCTGCTCCTTCATCTGCAGTGCAATCGCTCCACACGCCTGTGCATTCTTCCTGGCCTCGGCACAGCGTTCCTCCGCCTGTGCAAGCTCCGGCTGCTGTTCCTCAAGCCGCGCCTGGTTCCTCAGAAGTTCCTCCTGCTGTTCCCTGATCTTATGAATATTTCCAATAAGCTGGTTCTCCTGAGCAATTTGGCCATCCAGCTTTTCCATCTGTAAATCCAGCATTCGCAACGCAGCTTCGTCTTCCTCACATAATTGCCCCAACAGCTCCAGCCCTTCCCCAATTCTGCCCTCAAATTTTTCCTTCTGCAGTTCCTTGAGTTTGACCGCCGAAAAAGATTCCCCCTCACAGACAATACTGTCCATATATTGACTGATGCTCCGTTTCAGCTCTTCATATTCCTTCCCTTGAGACTTCACTTCTGCCTTGAGCTGCTCCTGTAGACGCTGATAAAGTCCTGTCTTAAAAATCTGCCGGAAAATATCGCTGCGCTCCTCCGTTCCTGCCAGCAGAAGCTTCTGGAAATCTCCCTGCGCAATCATTGCAATTTGTGTAAACTGTTTTCTGTTCAGGCCAATCAGCTCTGTTACGGCTCTGGTAACGTCCTTGAACTTAGTCACCGGAACCCGCTCATCAGGATACACCAGTTCCGCATCCGCTTTTTGCGTGGTATAACCTGTCCCCCTGCCCTTAGGACGCTGGTATTCGGGATTTCGCTTTACAGTATACCGTTTTCCAAGATATTCAAAAACATACTCCACATAAGTCGGAACCATATCCGGCGCATATTTACTGCGGAACATATCTGCTCTCCGCGCATCACCGCTAGGCTCCCCATACAGTGCAAATACAATGGCATCAAAAATAGTCGTCTTCCCTGCTCCGGTATCTCCGGTAATCAGGTAGAGCCCTTGCCCCCCCAGCCGTTCAAAATCTATCTCTGTATTTCCCGCATAAGGGCCGAATGCACTCATTGTCAATTTGATCGGTTTCATCTCACTTCCTCTTCTATCTTCAGATACTTTTGAATTCTGTCTTCTGTATCAATCCCTTCTTCATTCTGTGCAATCTCTATTTTCCGGATTTCCTCATCTGTATCCAACTTCTTCACCACATACCCATCATTTTCCGCTTCCAGATAAGTTTCGTCAAACACCAGACACATTCCCATATCATCACGGGAGATATTCTCTTCTCTGTCTACCGCCTTCAAAAACGGCTGACAGGCATTCTGCGACACCTGCCGCTCTGTCCACAGCGCCACAAATTGATAAGGTTTTTGTTCCAAATCATCCCACCAATACTTTCCGTATCGTCCCGGCCGGAAAACATCATATTTAAGATAGTAGTAACGCCAATCATACAGAGATTTTTCCTCACAGGATGCCAAATATTCATTTTTCATCCCAACGAGCATATCATTTGAGAAAGTCTCTGCCCGTGAAAGCAATTCTGCCATACATTTTTTCGTATGCTCAAACCACTCTGAGGCACTGCGGTGAAAAAGAGCTCGCCAGGGTTTATTATATTTGGAGGAACCGGCCTGATAACGCCATCCGTTCTTTTCTCGCTGCATATAGTTCCCAATCACCATAAGAGCGCAGTCAATCGCATCATAATCACATTCATCAAACAAAGAAAGAAACCGTCCAAAATACTCCGGATGTTCCAAACCGATGATACTCACCTGCCCATAAAGCAGATAGTGATCCTCTAATGCAAACAACGCTTCTGCATGCTCAGGATGTTCTTTGGTCCAAATCAGCTTTTCCTTCTCTTCTGAAAGCTGATAGGAATTAAAATTAATCTCAATGTCATCCCGAATGATGCCATATATAAGGATACTGTCCACCTGTTTTAAAATTGCAGGCATTCTGTTGCCGCCCACACGCGCTTCGCTGTCACTGATTTCATCTTCAGAATTGTCCACCAAATTGCGGATCACCCGTATTCTTCTGCGGAACGCTTCGTCTGATATGCTGTCCCGATGCAGCAAATAGACCAAAAAAGCATATAATATCACTGTTTTCCCTAACGTGAACAATCTGTTCCCATTACCGGCAGTCATTCCATACGTTTTCAGACACTCTTCAAAGTAGTTCACAGTATCATCCGCTATAATCTTCCCTGTTTCATGCTCCTCCGCCGCTACTCTGTCCTGAAAAAAAACTTCAATCGATTCCTCTTCCTTGACCTTACACCAACAGTCAAAGGCTTTTTCCAGAAAATTGACATTCTCTTCAACATGCTCGGAAGCTGCTCCGAAGAACTCTGAGAGCAGGGCGAATTCGCTGCTGTCCTTACCCTGTGAGGTTCCGCCTCTGCGGTAACAAATCACATCGCAGATAAAATGGAAATACCTCAGGAATTCATCATCTGTCACATTATCGCCATCGCGATATTCCCAAAGCATATCCGTCCAGTCAAGATCCATTTTCCTGATAATATTTTTTGCAATATTCTTGTCCACCTTCAGAAGCTCCCGTTCCAACTCTGCCTTAAAATGCTCAAACATCGTCAGCGGTTTTCCTCTGGAATTCATCTTGATATACAGCTCATCTGTAAGTCCCATATCTTTCACAGGCAGAAAGTAAAATGAAACTGCGTAATTTAACAACTTTCCCCACAAGCCCTGCACCTGGCTGAATTTTTCATCAATGCAGTCCAGCATCACAAGCATCGCACTGATTGTAGGGTCGTTCCTCCAATCAAGAGGAAACCATGGCTGATCTGTGATTTCATCCGACAGCTTTCCCTCAAATGCCGGTTCATACCCAATCAATAAAACGCAAAAATCCCTTGTGCTGTATCTCGTTTCATAAGAAAAATTTCTCAGAAAGGCATAGTCCTCCTGATTCACTTTCTCCTTCTTCGCTCCATACCAATGCAGCAGGAACAAGGTCGTAAGTCTCTGCTGCCCGTCAAGGGGCGTCATAATGCCATTTGCGTCAATATCCCCATAGATAAAGTCAAGCGTTATGGGCGTATCCGTAACAGCCGTGTACAATGCGTCCAGAAATCTCATCCTGACACGTTCAATCTCCGCACCTCTGCGGCCCTGGGCATAGTCCCTCTGAATCATCGGAATGACTATCTTCTGAAGCCGAACCGGCTCTCCCTGGTTCTCAAAATCCGTTTGAAAAATATCTGCCAAAGTATGTAACGAAGTTGCCATTATGATTCATCCTCCTCTGCTGCAGCCTGTTCCACCGTAATCGGTTCTTCCAGATAATCTGCTAAAACTTCATTAATTGCCTGAACATAAGCTATCCGGTCAGCTTGTCCCCAAAAATGAACCTGATTGTCCTCAGATGATGTATAATACTTCAAGAAAGCCATCTTGGTACAAAAAGGAATAAACTGACCCTTTTTATCCATTTCTATGATTTCGTTGCGCTTCACATCGAAAGTAGAATTGTTCAGAGCGGCATTATCACTGCTGTTCAGCAGCGCAAGGTTGGCGATGGAATGCATATATTCCACATTTCCCTGCACCGAAAGCCTTGCTATGACTTTTTCCTGCAGCCTTACAAACTCCTGTCCTTCAAGCTTTGGCTGATTGTACTTTGCCTTCATTTCACCGAGCAGTTCCTCATTGTCTCCCTCCAATGACTGGATGGATCTGATATGAAGTCTGAGCCACTCTTTCCATTCTTCCTGCTTCTTCATACCCTGCGACTGCTGGGCATGGATATGCTCCAGGCTCCATGATACTTTTCCTTTCTCACGGAATTTGAATCTATGGAACGGAAACCATTCTGTCTGCTCACCGTTTCTTCTTACGGATTCAACATTAAAAAGCAGAAGCAGTCTGCTGATTTTAGCATAATCGCCGGATTTCTCATAGCTCAAATCCGCATAATTCTCATCGATTGCAATACTTTCCTTTACCATTTTGTCAAGGGTTTCCAGGAACTCCCGCTTCGTCTTACCTTTTGATGCCTCATAAATCTCCGGCAGGAACCACCTGGTACGGGAAGCAATCAAATAGCCAATCTTATGATAAAGTTCATGATTGCCATACCAGTCTTTTAAAATCAGGAAGGTATGTAATATTTCCTGCCAGATTCCCTTTAAATCCCGCTCTTTCCGAAGTTGGTCAAAGAAAAAGAAGGTATCATATTTTTCCATGGAAGGCTTTTTTTCCATGGAAGACCCTTTATCCATTGTGCCCGCACTCTTATGGCAAATCAGATCAAGAATCAGGTCTATTCTGGTCTGATAGGCGATATTTACATTGTTGGTAAGAAAATACCACAGAGAATCATTGTGCAGCTCCTTCTCAATGTTATCCCATTGCAAAGCAATTTCTTCCTGTTTTTCCTTTTCCATATTATGATTGTTGTCCCGGCTGAGAAACATGGCTTTTACCAGTTCCGCACTGGTAAGTGGAATTTTCCCGATATTCAGCCTGGTGAACAGCGCAATGGTATCCTCCGCCCCATCAACCTCATACCAGATGATTTTCACTTTCTTTGCAAGCAATGTCTTCATATCCATCATAATCACGGACTTATCGCCTTTTCCCTCAAACCATTTTTCTATGGTTTCATAGGCATTTGCCATAAACCAGAAATCAATATTATCCTCCCGCAGGCTCATATCAATATGCTCCAAAAACGCTGCGGATTTCGATCGTGTTTCATACATGATTGAAAACTTTGGCGCTTCTATAAAGCCATTGCTGGCTTTATTCATATATTGATATATGAGGTACAAGGTTGTCAGCCTTTGCTGTCCGTCTATCAATTCAAAGCTGTCACTGTTATTCTTGACAACCACCGGCTGCAGACAGTAATTTTTAGCCATACTATTATCGGAATCCAACAGGCTGAACACATCGTCCAGCAGCCGCAGCACCTCGTCACCGCCCCAGCGGTACCCTCTTTGATAGGACGGAACAAAAAAATTCCCGTTTACCTCATTTACAAGTTTTGACTCAAGCTTTATTTCTGCCATTCTAAAATCCCCCTTAGGAACTGTCGCAACATAATTTGCATGTATTGTTTACCCAAAAGTCTTACAACACATCAACAGTCAATTTGTCATTTATTGTAAAAGTATAGCATATATTTTTATGTCAAACAATTACAATATAAATGACTTTTCACAATTTCATAAAAGCAGGTTTTGTCGTGTCCAAAAAATATTCATTAAAATAAGATTTCAGCCTGCCCAAGACAGAATTTTTCATGTATAATCAGCATTAGATACAAACTCATCTTCTTTCGCCTTTTTTGTCTGAACGCTTAAATTATACTACGAGAAGATGGGTTTGTGTATTATTTAAAAATAAAAGTTATAAACTGGCGGAGATTGATAGTTACTATAAATCAGAGATGAATATGGATGATGATGAATAAATAAAGGAGGCTGATAACATGTTGATTCGTAATTATACCCCATCAGATTGCAGAGCACTGGCAGAACTTTTTTATCATACGGTTCATAAGGTCAACGCCAGAGACTACTCAAAAGAACAATTAGATGTATGGGCGGACGGCAAAGTAAATCTGGAGCAGTGGAATCAGACTTTACAGGCACATTACAGTATTGTTGCCGTTGAGGGGGACACGATTGCAGGTTTTGGAGATATCGACAAAACGGGATATCTTGACCGCTTATATGTCCACAAAGATTATCAGAGAAGGGGAATTGCCACTGCAATCTGCAATGAATTGGAAATCATGGCTCCGAAAAATATCATAACCCATGCGTCCATTACCGCAAAACCTTTTTTTGAAAAAAGAGGCTATAAAGTTGTAAGAGAACAGCAGGTGGAACGTCAGGGAATCTTCCTGACGAACTATGTCATGGAAAAATATGTTATAAATACTCCCTTCTTAGAAACCGGGCGGCTGCTGTTGAGAAAGTTTACGGAACAGGATATGGCTGCCTTGTTTGCAATTTACAGCGATAAAGAAGTAAATCAATATCTGCCCTGGTTTCCGCTGAAAACCATGGAGGAAGCAGCGGTTTTCTGGAAGGAACAGTATCATGATGTGTATATACGGGACCATGCCTATCAATATGCCATTTGCTTAAAAAGCAACAATATCCCCATTGGATACATAAATGTAAGCATGGACGACAGCCATGACCTGGGATATGGATTAAGGAAAGACTTTTGGCACAAAGGTATTGTAACGGAAGCCGGCAGAGCAGTGATAGAGCGGGTAAAAGCAGATGGTCTTTCCTATATTACCGCTACACATGACATAAATGATCCCCGCAGCGGAGGTGTGATGATACAGTTAGGTATGCAGTACCAATATTCCTACGAAGAACAATGGCAGCCAAAAGATATCCTGGTTACTTTTCGTATGTACCAGTTAAATTTTGACCATGAGAAAGACAGGGTATATAAAAAGTATTGGGATAATTCCAATGTACATTTTATAGAGGACATTCCTATATAACCTTACTCTCGTCAATCAACCGCCGGACAAAGTCTGTCTGCTCCGCACTCATGGGCTGGTTGTTTTGCAGGGCATAAAATTCCCCAAACAGTTCCATTTCCGACTTCTGTTCCATGTCCTGCACTGCCTCCAGATGCCTGTTCTGACGAGTACGGTTATTGTCATATACAAGACGCATCAGATTGGGATATATAATCCGCAGCTTCTTCAAGCCATCCGGAATATCCTCTTCATCCGTCAATGTAACCTGCACATAGTCTTCCCTGTTGATATCCTGGTAGAAAGAACGTGCTGTCACCTCCAGATAAGTACCGCAGATTTTCCGCATATCATGAAGGGGAATCAAAGGAATGGTGCGCAGCTCTATTCTCCCTTTCTCCCCCAATTCCACCATCGTAACGGACTTCTCCTGCTCCGCTTCCGAAAAAGAATACTTTAACGGCGTACCACAATAACGCACTGTCTCCCGTCCTACCCATTGGGGACTGTGAATATGCCCCAGTGCCACATAGTCAAACGCTTCAAACACTTCTGCATCCACATTGTCAAGCCCGCCCACTACAACCTCTTCCGACTCACATCGCCCTGCCCCTGTGACAAATTGATGCGCCACCAGAACATTCCGTTTTGTGCTGTCCACCTCCATACGTTCTACCGCCAGTTTTACCGCTTCCTGATAACTTTCCGGCCGATTGCCTTCCTTTCCCGCTTCCTGTCCGCTCTCCGGCTGATTGCCTTCCGATTTCTGCTCCCCATCAAGTACATGACGCACCACGGCAGGTTTGATAAATGGCAATAAATAAATGTTTAGTTCACCATATTCGTCTGACAGTATTATTTTCTCTATCTTACCGTCATAAACCGGTGACAGATACACACCCCGTCCCTTCATCAACTGCGCTCCAAAAGCAATCCTCTCCGCAGAATCATGATTGCCGCTGACAGCAAATACTTTTATCCCCAATCGGGCAAATCCTGTGAGAAACCTGTCAAATATCTGCACTGCCTCTGCAGACGGCACTGATTTATCATAGATATCCCCTGCTATGATCACTCCGTCCGCCTGTTCCTGCTCCGCAATCTGAATGATTTTATCCAAAATGTATTTCTGATCTTCCACCATGGAAAATTCATTGACCCGTTTTCCAATGTGAAGATCTGAGATGTGAAGTAATTTCATGTTTATCCCCGTTTCCGTATCTGCTCTTGATTCAATTGTTACTTCGGAATTCTATCTTTCCACATCCTGCCGAAGCTTTTCAGTTGTAACTTTTCACCCATTGTTTTGCTCCTTAACTGCAAAAAGAGCCTTGTCATGATATTTATTATCATACCATAAGCAAGGCTCAAAATCCATTATTTTCTACTGTTTTTTCACTGCCCTGATAAGCCATACAACCGCAATGCCGTCAACATCAGTGAAATTGTCAGTTTATATGGAAACCCATAATTACTCTCCCATGATCACCACGCCGTCTAACATAACACTGGCAATGGATTCCGGATCAATAGCCGTATCAAAAGAAGCTCTCATGTTGACATCTATATCCCCATAGCCATACCCCATACCTGACAGCCGAACCGTTGTACAGACCTTGGTACCATCCTTGAAACCAATGGTTATCTCATGACTGCTCTTTGCTCCCCAGACAGCGGATATCTCTCCTTTATAAGTTCCTTCCATAGACAGATATACAGTCCAAGGCGATACATACACCTCATAAGTGTCAAAATGCACATCTCCCTCGGTCTTGTCCGTGGTTCCGCTCAGTGCGATTCCATAGTTGTCATTGCTGATAATCTCAATGGGCGCCTTAAAATAAGTGTGCCCTGTACTCGAACCGCCTCCGGGCGTTTCCGTCCCTGAAGCATAGTCTACAATGATATCGGTTCCCATAAAGTACTCCGCATATAGCTGATACATTCCGGAACTGTAATCTTCTTTCGCCAATTGCGTGTAATTACATAACTCCTGGTTCTCATCCAACTCATAAATGCAGCCTTCTGGCAGATGCTTCCAATCAAGGGATTCTCCAAACGCATTGGCCAACAACAGGCGACTGTTGTCTGCCGGAACATCGGAAGGACCGTCTAACAGTTCTCCATAATAATCTGTTTCCACTTCCACCTGCACCGGCATTCTTTCATCTGTTTTATATGTCAGAATATAGCTGAGGGACAACTCCCGTCCTGTGCAGATACTCTCCAGCAATTCAATGGAAAACAGTTCATTGTCTATGATTAGTTCCCCATACTTTCCCATGGGCACATCTGTTTTTCTTTCCGCCATACTGCTTCCAGCCTCTTTGTCCGATACTGTGCCTGACAAATCAGTTGCGGCAGAATGTGTGGAATCCACGACTTCCCCATAAATTTCCGGCATTTTCTGTGAATCCGGCACGGTTATCACACTACTGTCACCCTCTATAAAAAATTCACGCACCGGAAGCCTTTCCATAATATATCCTGCTCCCACATACATGGTACTGCTCACTAAAACCGCGGCAGCAGCCACAGTCGCCATTTTTCTAAACGCAACTCTCTTATGATTCTTCATTTTTCTTCCCTCCATAATCGCCTGGTGCATTTCACTGGTTACTCTCATCTGACACATCAATTCATCCGTCTCTTGTCTGATTCCCATCACAATACCTCCCAAACTTCCCGGGGCAGCCTTTTCTTCAGCTGTTCTCTGCCCCGTCTCAACAGGCTGAATATCGTATTCTCCCGCCTGTGCATCACCTTCGCTATCTCCGGTACCGGCATCTCCTGATAGTAGTAGAGCAGAATTGCCAGCCTGTATTGATCCTTCAGCTTCATGACCTCTTGCATCAGATCCAACGTAGTATTTAGTCTTTCATATGTATCCGTATCCCTCTGCCTCGCGGCAAGTCCTTCCTCCAAGATGCGGGTGACTTCCGTTGTGTCCACCTTCTGCCGCCATGGTGCGGCAAGATAGCTTTTACAGGTGTTAATCGCAATTCTGGTAATCCATGTTTTTTCCGCTGCCCTGCCCTCAAAACTGTGATAATACTTCCATACCTTCAGGTATGTATCCTGAAGCGCATCCTCCGCAAGATACGGGTCCCTCAGATAGAGCGTACAGAGCCGCAGCAGTGAATCTCCATAACTGCGGATTAACAGTTCCATCCTGTCCTCCGTCAGCGTCTCCCGTTCTCTGACTTCCTCTGTTTCCAGCACCATACTTTGACTCTGTCCCATATCATTCCTCCATTCCTGTCCATATCCCGTACCTCCTGTTTACGTTTCTGTCCATATGTGTACCTCCTATATGAACTTGCGCATCCGCCTCAAGCACTGTCCTTGGCCTCTGCTGTATTAACGTGTTACAAACATTAGACTTGGCGGCCCATAAATATTGTGCAAAAATTTCAGGAAGAAATAACTTTCAAATCTGCATTTGATTTTACCACATATTCTTCTCTGTATCTATCATTATCTATATCCACATCTTCGCAGGAAGGAATCATGTTACTTTTCACACCTACGCCACCGCGAGGCGACCCGAGACAGTCGTGGGCGAAATTGCTGCATTTGCGATTTCTGTTCATCAGTAACTGGTCACGGAGTAAACAGTAACGGATGCACAATAACTGTACAAACATGCCATCAGACGATGATAAAACACAGCAACTCAGTGTTCTGTCTGAACTGTTGCAATAACCCTCTAGAAAAATCAACAGTTCAGCCCGCACTGATTGCTTTTGTAAGATTTCTATGTTATAATAAGGCCATATTCAAGGCATGAAACGGCCGGATGGCCATTCATACTAATAACATAATTCAGGAGGGTATAGTATGGCAAAAGAAATGATTGCAATGCTTCTGGCCGGCGGACAAGGCTCTCGCTTGTACGCATTGACAGAGAAGCTTGCGAAACCAGCAGTTCCATTTGGTGGGAAATATCGTATCATTGACTTCCCATTGTCAAACTGTGTCAATTCGGGCATTGATACGGTAGGTATCTTGACCCAGTACCAACCGCTGGTACTAAATGAATACATAGGAAACGGTCAGCCTTGGGATCTGGATCGTCTCTATGGGGGAGTACATGTTCTGCCGCCATATCAGAAGGCAAGCGGCTCAGACTGGTACAAGGGAACGGCAAACGCAATTTACCAGAACATTTCCTTTATTGAGCGGTATTCACCGCAGTATGTCATTATCTTGTCAGGTGACCAGATCTGCAAGCAGGATTATAGTGATTTTCTGAAGTTCCACAAGGAAAAAAATGCCGAGTTCAGTGTTGCCGTGATGGAAGTTCCCTGGGAGGAGGCTTCCCGCTTCGGCCTGATGGTTGCAGATGATGATGACAAGATTACGGAATTCCAGGAGAAACCGAAAAATCCGAAATCCAATCTGGCTTCTATGGGTATCTATATCTTCAATTGGGACATCCTGAAGAAATATCTGGAAGAAGACGAAGCAGACCCCAATTCCGAGAACGATTTCGGCAATAATATTATTCCGAACCTTCTTAAGGACGGTCGCAGAATGTATGCTTATCATTTTGATGGCTACTGGAAGGATGTGGGAACCATTTCTTCTCTGTGGGAAGCAAACATGGAGATTTTAGACCCTGAGCACAGCGGAATCAACCTGTTCGATGAGGACTGGAAGATTTACAGCCGCAACAGCGGTATGACCGGACATAAGATCAGTACTGGTGCGGTGGTTGATAATTCCATGATCACCGATGGCTGCCGTGTCAAAGGTACCGTGAAGCACTCCATCCTCTTTGCGGGCGTCAAGGTAGGAGAAGGCGCCATTGTGGAAGATGCTGTTGTGATGGGTGGTACGGTGATTAAAGCCGGTGCGGTAGTGAAACATTGCATTGTGGCAGAAAATGTGACCATCGGAGAGAATGCCGTTGTGGGTGCAATGCCTACAGAAAGTGAAAACGGTGTTGCTACCATCGGTGAAGGTGTTTCCATCGGCGATAACGCAAAAGTCGGTCCCAAAGCCATGGTGAACAAAAATGTGGAAGGCGGTGAAGAAGTATGGTAAATTCAAATACAAGTGCACTTGGTATTATATTCCCCAACAGTTACGATTCGCTGGTTCCGGATCTGGTAAATGTGCGTTTGATGGCTTCTATCCCTTTTGCCAGCCGTTACCGTTTGATTGATTTCATTCTGTCCAGTATGTCACATTGCGACATTGACAATATTTCCGTCATGGTAAACAATAATTATCACTCCTTGATGGATCATTTGGGTTCCGGCCGTGAATGGGATTTGGTTCGTAAGAATGGCGGATTACATATTTTTCCTCCCTTTGTGGAGAAAGGCGCCAACCCTTACGTGGGCCGCGTGGGTGCACTGGCTAACATCTTAGGTTTTTTAAGAAGTCAGAAAGAAAAATATGCTGTGATTACAGATTCCAATATTGTAGTTAATTTTGACTTTAATGCAATGATCAAGGCTCATGTTGAAAGCGGTGCGGATATTACGGTGGCTTACAATGAACAGGAGCTTCCCAACATCCTGATGGAAAAAAAGGACAATGGATTGGGGTATTATTATACCTTTAGTATCGAGAATGGACGTATCACGAAAATCCATGTGAATGCCAAGGATACCGGTATTCAGAATTTCTCTATGAATATGTTTGTAATTGAGCGCGAACTGCTGATTGATTTGATTAATACCGCCTCCGTTCGCGGACAGATTTATTTTGAACGTGATGTCCTTCTTCCGCAGTTAAATAAATTGAACGTACAAGCCTATAAATATGATGGATATGTGGCTCGTATCTGTGATATGAAGAGTTATTTTGAAGAGAATATGAAGCTTTTGGATGATCATAATCTGGATGCCCTGTTCTCCGGAGGACAAATATATACGAAAATCCGTGATGACAACCCTACCAGATACATTGAAGGTGCAAAGGTTCAGAATGTCATGGTTGCCGACGGCTGTATTATCGAAGGTGAAGTGGAAGACAGCATTCTATTCCGTGGTGTCAAGGTTGCCAAGGGCGCAAAGGTCAAGAATTGCATATTGATGCAGGACTCTGTCATAGAAGCCGGTGCGAATGTGGAATATCTTATCATGGATAAAAATGTTACGATTACAGCAGGAAAAGAAATGAAGGGTACCAACACCTTCCCGGTTTATATTGGAAAGCATCAGACAGTATAAAAATAGAAAGAGATTCATGCAATCCCATCACTACCGTTTGGTAATGATGGGATTGCATGATTTCAGAAAAATTTCAGAAAAGCTTCTCGGCATAGTTGGCAAATCCGGTTCCATGCACTTCACCCAATCAGTACCGTTTTCCCTTCAAAAGCAAATCCGTAACTGCGAATATGCTCTTGCGAAATACCACGCTCCATCAATCTTGCCCCATACTGTTTCTCTTCAATTTGACGCAAGGCCGCCTGTACCGTCTCCTCCAGACTGCCCTCTCTCCTCTTGTTTCTGACCTTGAACTCCACAATAATCGCGTCATCTGCCTCAGAGTTCTTCGGTTCCAATACCACATCATATCTTCCAAAACCACTTTCCTGATTCGATGTGATAAAATATCTGCCCTGTAAATCTATCATGAGCCCAAGCACAAAGCCATGATAAAACCGTTCCGGCTCTTCTCTGGAAGGTTCTTTCCCTGTATCAAAATAACTGAAAGTCCGAAATGCCACGCGATTCATATATTCATTCATAGCCTCTAAATCATCTAACAACATGGCTTTGATAAAGTCATTGTAATCTGCCTCCGCTTCCGTAAACCAATCATGTATCATATTACGAAACATCAGCTTTACTTCCCTATTGGTAAGAGCAAGTTCATATTGGGGGTCTCTCTCTTCCGGAATATCCTCATAACTGTCAAAGGAAAGCACCTTCAAATATCCACTGGCTACAAGCAAGCTCCACACCGCCCTCTCATTCCCGTCAAGCTGATTATATACAATCTGCTCGTCAATCGATGACTGAATGGGCTCTCCCCGAAGCAATGATTCAAATTTTTCTTTTATCTGACGGTTTCCTTCCCGTATCAACTTCCCCACCAGGCTGTTGGAACTGGTATTGGCCCAATAAGCTTTAAATCTACCAGTATCTAGGAAATTCAGAATAGACCATGGGTTATAAATATCTTTGTGCCTTCCAAAAACAAATCCATCATACCACCACTTCACCTGTTCTTTTCTTTCTGAAAATCCACGTTCATCCAAAGCCGCAAATACCTCTTCTTCTGTAAACCCAAAAGAAGTTGCGTATTCATTCGATGTGGTAGTTACTACCTTGATATTATTTAAATCTGAAAAAATAGACTCTTTACTAATCCTGGTAATCCCTGTCATAAGTGCCCTTTCCAGCCATGGATTGGTCTTAAAAGTCGAATTGAACATGCTCCTGATAAATCCCACCAACTCATTCCAATATCCGTCCACATAAGCTTCCTGCATGGGCGTATCATACTCGTCCAGCAGAACAATCACTTTCTTCCCATAATAGCGATACAAATAGTCACACATTTTATAAATGGCAAATGTAGCCACTACCTCCGGCATATCTGTACGAACGGAGTCAAAAAAGTCTCTGTCTGCTCCTGTCATCCATTCGCAGTTTCTGAGATAACTGTTTTTCGTATATAAATCAGTAATAAGCTGACATATCCTGTCCTTTGCGGCCTGATAGTTTCTTTCCTTCACATTGGCAAAGGACAGGTTAATCACTGGATATATGCCCTGAAGCTCCCTGTACTTTGCCTCTTCCCAGATAGATAATCCATGAAACAGCTCTCCCTGCTCCGCATATTCCACAGAAAAAAATTGATTTACCATGCTCATATTCAATGTCTTGCCAAACCTGCGCGGGCGGGTAATGAGTGTAACACTGTCCTCGCTTTCCCACCATTCTTTGATAAAAGATGTCTTATCGACATAAAAGCAGTTTTTCTTTATCACATCCCCAAAATCCTGCAGACCAATCCCTACTGTTCTTGCCATAAAGCACCTCCAAAACTGTCCATAAATCTACCATTTCTGTATGGCTGAATATTTTATTTATCCCTTTTACCTTTCGTGTTGATAAATGCCTATCAAGATTTCCCTTCGTCAAAATGACTGGACTACTGGACGGCTATCCATGATGGATATTGCCAGACAAATGTAAATTTGCCCTTATAGTTTCAAAATAGCAATCAGCTCTTCCCCATCCATTTCTCCGGTTTCAACAAATCCAAACGAACGGTATAACTGACTGGCAATTTCATTCTCAGGTTCATATGACAACCAGCAGTATTCCGCTTTGCCGCACGGAAATGTTTTTATGAATTCCAATGCAAGCCTGACTGCTTCCTTCCCATACCCTTTATTCTGATAAATTTTATCTATCATCAATCGCCAAAGATTATAATTGCCTTTCGCTATTATCGGGGCATCCTCCCAGTAATCGTCAGTATCATAACCAATCATCAAAAAGCCAATCGGCGTATCATCCTCATATATTCCAAAAGGGAAAGCATATCCATTTCCAGTTATGGCAGTATATGCTTCGATAATACTGACGTCATTGCTTGCCACAAAATTTTTCTGCTTTTCAGACACACCAAGTTTCAAAATATCCCATACATTTTTTCCGGTTATCCTCTCCAGTTTAAGCATATCTGCCTCCTCACAAATCCCGATTGTAATTTGATAATTTTTAAGGAAAATATTAGCTGTTATATTTGATTATTAAAATCTCCGCAATCCTTGAAAACACTAAGTTTATCACAGGTGAGCTTTCCCTCTGTGCTTAACCGCGTGGGTATTCTTGTTCCATCCTTTTTGTATGAACCGCCTATATTGCTCGTTAAATATGCAATCATTGTATTTTTCTTCCCTTTAACTCACATTTTACAAATATAGTCAAATAATTAGATTTGCTATAGCGAAATCCGTATTACACAAACGCAATTGTGCATAGAGTGTATTTCGCTCTGCGAGACTTGCCCTCACATAAATGCAAAAGGACTTATTGTTGATGCTCAATAATCCATTGTAAAATTTCCTTTTCATCAATATCACCGGATGCCAATGCAAGAATGACATCACTTAACTCCTTTTGGCTGTA
>CAMWLE010000066.1 GCA_947175015.1 uncultured bacterium | reverse complement strand
GCCGGAAATTGTTCTCAGCTATCGGGGTTTGAATGGGCGGAAGCGGAACTGGAATCAGCAGTTGCCCAGACAGCATCCAGATGAATTTTTGGATGCATGCACTTTGCAGCCGGAAATTCATCTCTATTGCTTGGATGCTGGCTGGGTAACTGCGGAACTGGAAATGAAACTCAGCTTCCGACCAGACAAACCCTGAACGATTTACGGACGCATTCTTTTTGCGGCCGGAAATTGTTCTCAGCTATCGGGGTTTGAATGGGCGGAAGCGGAACTGGAATAGGAGAAAAGAAAATGTTTAATTTATTACGTATGGATCTATATAGAATAAAAAGAAGTCAATCTGTTTATATTAGCCTGGCAATACTGCTTATACTTTCGGCACTGGGTTGTTGGCTGGTGTGGCTCATGGAGACATCCGAAGGCCGACAGGTGGCCCTGAAACTGGGCATGTTCCAATTGGAAGAGCTTGCGGAACTGGAAGCAGAAGGAAGCGTCCTGGAAGAAATGGATTTGTTGGAAATGTTCCGGGATTTAGGCATGGATGGGGGATTATATTGCAGTATCCTGGGAATTGTAATTACCCTTTTCGTTTGCATGGATTTCCAGAGTGGCTTTATGAAAAATATCATGGCTTCTCACAGGAACAGAAGTACTTATGTGATAAGCAAACTACTGACAGCCGGCATCGTAAATTTCTTCTATATATTGATTTCCTTCGGCTTCTGCCTGTTAATGAATTTGCTGTTTCACATGGTACCTTTTACGAGTTGGAACAATGTCTTATTCTATCTGGCATGGGCATGGTTAATCTCAACAGCATTTACGTCCCTGATTATCGCAATCTGTATCTTCACACGCAACACAGCCCTTGGAGTTCTGAGTGCGATACTATTAGGCAGCGGCGCCATCGTATCCTTCCTTTCCTACCTTACAAATCTATTCCATTTAGGACAATGGGCAAATTATACACTCTATTTCAATATGACCTACGGCCCATCCACCTACTCCGGAACCGGTGACCTGAAAATATTTGTCATAGGACTCGCATTTACGGCACTGTATACGGCTGCCGCGTCCATCGGACTGACCAAACAGGACATCTGACCTATGGCCTTTGGTTTTATCGCTGGCATCTTATGCAAATCATATAAACAATACCGCAACAAGAACAATTTTCCATCATAATAAAGGAACGCCGTATGAACATCTTACTTATCCTATTATGCCTTGCCTGCATTTGCTTTGGTTTCTTCTATATACGACTCCATATGGAACTCCGCTCCCTCACCGCACAGCTTCAGGAAATACGGAACGGAAGCCATATGGAGCTGACCGTAAACAGCCGCCAGAAGCCGCTGCTGACCCTCTGCTGTTGCCTGAACCAGGTTCTGGCGTGGAAAGACGCAAATCACACCCAATATGAGAAAAACGAGAAACTGTTAAAGCAGAATATTGCCAACCTGGCCCACGATATCCGCACGCCTCTTACAGGAGCATCCGGCTATGTACAGCTTGCCCGGGAATGTAATGATTCCGCCAAAGCAGCCCACTATCTAAGCGCTGCCGAGAAACGGCTGACAGAATTAAAAGATATGCTGGAAGAAATGTTCCTGTATACCAAACTTACCAGCGAAGAGTTCTCCCTTTCCCTGGAAAAAATACAGGTCCTTCCTCTGCTCAGTGACTGCCTTTTAAGCCTATATACCAAATTTGAAGATTTAGGCGCAGAGCCGAATGTCACATTTGAATCGGAAAATTTCTCTGTCCGGGCAGATGAAGAAGCATTGCGGCGCATTTTCCTGAACCTCATTCAAAATGCGCTGCTCCACGGCACCGGAGGCATTTCCATCCTGCAAAAAGACAACTATTTGACCTTTGAAAATTCTGTGCCGCCGGACAGCGCTCCTGACCCAACTCAGCTCTTCGACAAATTCTACAAAGCCGACTTCGCCCGCAGGAAAGGTTCCTCCGGGCTTGGGCTGTTTATAGTAAAAGAATTGACACACAAAATGAATGGAGAAGTAAATGCGATACTGGAAAACGGACAGTTGAAAATCATACTACATTTTCCGTCCGCAATCAAAGAAAATGAAATGACATAACCATCGTTGGTATTTTATTATTAGCAATAATAAAAAATGTTAAAGTTTAGAAGGATGACAGGGTATTTCCAAAACAGTATACTGAATACGTGATTTATACAATATTACCTATTAAGGAGGAAAAGAAAATGGTTATTGTTGCAGTTGTTGCCCTGGTTCTTCTGGCTATATGCTGGTTCAAAGAATCCCAAATCACGGGAACCTTCAAAGTGCTGAAAACATACGGAAGGATTACCGCCTACCTGGCATTGGATTTTACCGTCGTGGGAATTGTATTCCTCATCTCGCCCATACTGGCAAAATTTGACATCCAGCCCTTAGAAGCCCCATTATTTGCAAGTATTCTCCTGGGACTGGTTCTGCTGGCGGCAGGGATATTCCTGTATTTCAGGGCTTATACAAAATGCCCGGATTTCATGAAAAAGAAATGTATTCCCTGCATGATTATAAGCGGTCTGGGCGTTGCGGTTAAAATCTCCCTGTTCTTCCTGGTATTCGCATGGAAACTTGTAGAGCCTAAGACAATGGTCACTGATACTGGTGAAGAAGTTTACATGTTCTCCGATGGCACTGTCTACGGAAATGGCAAGATCGGAAAAGTGACCGAAGATGGAAACAAAGTAGTTTGGAATTCATAAATGTCTTTCGTATCCGTTGTATTAAGAAGGCTAATAAAATATAACAGGCCGTCTTCTTAATACAACGGTCTTTTTTGCTATCAAAACGTTCGGAAGATACCTGATAATAAAAATGACTTATTCCAAAGATTTAAAATACATAAATCGAAAAGCGTTGTTGTTCCTTCGCTGAAAGAAATTATCCAACTCCCGGCAGCAACAACAGAACCACTGCTGCGGCTCAGAAATCTGCCGTTGTTGCTCACTATAAAGTTTCAAAATACCTATCAACAGTTGATCCAGATACTCTCCGCTTCTCAGGGTATGTTTTTCGGAAAGCGGCAGATAGCCGAACAATTCCAGATGGTAATTCATCCAGTCAATGCTTAAATTTGGCATTCCCAATATAACAAAATGACGAATCATTGTTTTACGTGGAATCTCCCCAATCAATTTCAAATTATTCTTTAATTCCATATCGTAACGGGCACTGTAGATATGGCTGTCCGAAAAAAGCAATCTATTGTCCGCTTGCTGTGTAAAGCGTATTGCATCCGTGTAATATAAATGACGGAAATTTTGGACGGAATTCCTCCCGCCATGTCGTATGGTTTGATGCGATTTATCTAAATAAGCAGCAACCAATCTGTCCAAAGCGCTTCGGCGTTTCCAATATTTTCTGTCATCTGCGGAAGGAACTTCCGTATATGTATCAAAAGATTTATCCAGATACGCCTGCAGCAGATATTGCTGTTCTGTTTCGGAGAACTGCAGAGCCTTGCCAAACCGACTGCAGATGTCCCGATTCAAGGGAGCATGATGTCCGGTTCTCCAATAACGTATTTTCAAAGTATCACTTGGTTTCACTGGCATTTGCCCGTTCATTCTCCGGTAAAGAAGACTATCCATCTCAGCCTTGCTGAGGTGCAACGCTTTACGCTTTTTCTCATATTGACATTTCAGCCATGTCAGTTCCGGCCGCTCCCCGATAGATTTATCCAGGCATTGTCTGGCCAGTATCAAGGCTGCTTCGTTGGCCTTTTCCGAATGATAAGCAATTTCGTTCATGTTATACTCCTTTGTGAAAAAGTAATCATAAGATATCTCTTATATATACTTTCGCACAAAGGAGCTGTAACGGGACAAAACCTTTTACTGTTCGACTCGAATTGGAAAGTCAAAACTATGTGCCCAGCGAAGAACAATCTCGTCAGAAGTGACCATGTAGAATCTGGTCAGATCCAACCCACTTCCCTGTAGATAAACTATGTATTGGCGATATCCGTCTTCTGATACAGACTGCAGAGAACACCCTCTCAAATTGTAAGACTGCTCTACACCCTCTGCATAGGAAGGCTTTGACAAAAGTCCGAAATCTGCCAGCTCCAAATCTGAGTGTTCTTTTCCATCCTTTTGATAAAAGATTTCAATCTGCCAGTAAGAACAATTTTCCAGCAAGGGCAGACCTGCTTTTGATAGGATTTCTTCCATATTTTCCTCAATTTGCTCACAGCTCACCACAGACAGCGTACCATCCCATATCTTGTATTCCTTATCCTCCCATTGGCAAGTACTCAAATCAATATAAATCGCAGTTTCCTCCCAGGGCACTGTCAGATAAAGGTATGGCACATGAAGAACATAGTCTCCGGGAGGCACTGCGCCAAAATTCCATCTTGAAAAGAAATCGGAATGTATGGGTTCATAGAACCATTCACCAATCAGCTTGCTTCCATCCTCTGATATCAGTGTTATATTATCTGTTTGCCCTTGCATATATTTGTCTCTGATCAGACAGGGTGCTATGCTGGCCTCACTGGTATTCAAAGGATAAATGTCCACAATCAGTTCTGTCTGTTCCAAATGAGGCAGCGCCATAAGACCACCGTTTTCTCCCAATAAATAACTGTATGATGATAAACTGCCTTCACTTTCGCATTTCATAACAAAAGGAATTTCCATATCCCACCAAATAAAGGTAATTTCCGCCAATTGGGCTTGACTGACAGATAAAACCTCCGCCAGGGAATCATCCACTTCATGCAGACTGAATTCCAAACTTCCGTCACCGACTGACCACATAATACCATAAGAATAGATGTTGCCATCATATTTCAATTGGAACGGAACATCAGAGATGTCTGCCAGTTCGGAAATCATATTCCACAGATCCTCTTCCCTATCAAAATGATAGGTTCCCCAAAGCCATATGGAATCTTCCATAATCAGTGCATCCTGCAAAACACACTGGCCGCATTCCGTCTCCAGAGAAATTTCTTCCAAAAGCGTGTATACCTGTTTTTCCGGCTTTGTATTGATTCCATATCCGGGTATAATGCCAAAATAGCGCAAAACCATATATGCACATGCTGTAAGAGATGCAATAAGCAATACCAAAAGGCATGCCAGGAAAAGCCGCCGCAATTTACTCAGACTTCTCTGTTGTCTTTTTTTCACAGTTTCGTATGGCAGATTCAGGGAGCGGGCAATTTCCTGTACTGTCATTCCGTCATAGTATTTCATACGAATCATTTCTTCATCTTCCGGTTTTAAACTGGAAAGCACACGCTCCAAGTCAAGTTTCAGCTCGGCCTGTTCAATATCATCAATATTGTAAGGAATTTCATCTGTCAATGCAAAGTTTTCGTGCAATTTATTTTTGCGATACTTGCTAATGGCTCTGTTCCTGGTAATGGTTATCAGAAATTTAGGCAAAGAACCCCTTGTCACATCAAACCGATCCTGATGGCAGTAAAATTCCATGAAGGTATCATTTACACATTCTTTAATATCTTCGGGATTTGACAGATATTGTCCCGCTACTTTCCATATCAGGCCGGTGTACTGCTTTACCATCAAAGTAATAGCCGCCTGGGGGGCGTATTTGAGCAGATTCAATATTTCTTCCTGAGACTCATTTCTGAAAGACTCTTCTTCCATTTTATGTACTCCTGTATGTCTATCTGACCATCCCATACTCGAAATTACTTATATATATTCACCCATAAATACATCCGTGTCAAAAGGCGTAATCCCTTCCTCCACATCAAATACAATATCCGCCTCTTCCTTATTGTCCACCTGTACGCCTCTGGCTCTGATATGCAGATCGATCAAATCATAGAGATTGGGTTTGTGCATGTGAACAATGCCATAGCAGGTCGCCACAGCACCGCTCAGATTACTTTCCAGATTATTACCGCCGCAATCCGTTCTGCATCCATTCACTGACAAATTCATATCACACCAGATAATCTCCCGTTTCAGACAATCGAAAATAACAGGAATGCAGACCACACCCTGGGAAGTCAAATCCAACTTCTGCTCCACAGTTTCAGGTTCATAAATCTCTCCGGAACCCACATCCTCTCGGCCCATCCAGCCAAACATAGCATGGGGCAGCTCTGAAAACTTCTGCATGGTAAAGCTGTATACCTGATAGATCACATATCTTCCCCCACCCTGCAGTACAGATGCGATATCCACATCCAGAAATTCACTGACGCCAGGACCATCTACCGGCCCTCCGTTTACAATATCTCCCGAATGGCACATCCGATATTTTAATGACCGCAAATTGTTGTAAGAGACATACTCTAAAAGCTTCCAGTTTCCATCAAAAATTGACGCACTCAGATCAAGATCCACCCTTCCCACCTCTTCGGAAGTTTCCATGTTGGTCCACCAGATAAAAGACCTTATTGTATTCACACCGGAATCAATAGGAAGCTTGGACCCCCGTACAATGGTTTTCAATGCCTTGCTGGCGCTCCTCTGACTAAACGGCACCAGGTAATGCCTGAAATCCTGCGACAAATATACATTGCCCAGGAAATCCTTTTTCCTGTAATTTTCAATTAAGGAATTTTCGCACAGCCTTACCACTGCCCTGCAATATTTATCTTCTATGTCAGGCAAGGTATTTGCAATACAATGACTTCTGGCCAGATTCCCTTTCGGGAAAAATACCCTCACCTCATCCGCCGCAATTTCCATATGATTTCTATGCAGGAAATGTTCCCTTACCTGCAGCAAAACCGGGGTGGATACTTCGTCTGCCACCGCCTTAAAGGCATTGATCACAGCATTTTTATCCCCCGCCTTCCGAAGCAACTGGTCCAGCCTCCTTGCAAGCTCTCCCGGCCTTTTCTTCAATAGCGCCAATGCAGCCGAATCATCTTCTGCGGCAACGGCATGTTCTACCTTTCCGCCAAAAGTTTCTATCTTAATATGGTTGCGAAGCTTATCAAAAGCCGTGATTACCTTGCCAAACCTTACCTTGCTGTATTCACCGGGATGCAGTTTCTCGCCCACACGAATCCACCTATCCCGATATCGAAGCATATCTTCTTCAATAGCGCCACAGTTTTGCAGCAACTCTAAAAGCAGTCTTCTCTCCCTGCGGCGGAAATTCCTATATCTGGTATTTTCCGCCAAACTCACATCCCCATTGGACATGGCCGTTATCAGGCGAAGTACATCCGTAGCTGTCTTGAAAAACTTCCCCAGCTCCTCTGCGGACGCCATGGGATAATTCTCCAGATACAAATTTCCAATGAACCCCACATTTTCTTTCAACGGAATTTCCTCTGGAAGCTTCACCTCAAGATGCCCGAATATCCACGCCAAATCCTCTTTGTCTGTTTGAGAAAGAGACGTTTTGGATTGACACAAATTGTTGAAAATATCCTGAAAATCCTCCATACTTCCTAAATGGATGACCTTAAGCCTGGCCGCCTCAAAAAGCGGAAGACGCTCATTCTTGTGCTCATTGGGAACCAACGTCCCAAAGGACCAGTAATGGACAATTGCGTTAATATACAACCTTGTCTCATCTGCCTCCATAACCGAATCCGGAAAATTAGGATACATGGGTTGATAAACCACATCTGCCCCTACCATCTTCTTCAGTATAGCAACCAATTCCAGATACAATTCCTGCAGCGCATGCTTCTCCATGGTACGCAATATCTCAAATAATTCCCAAGAAAAGGTATACCCCAATGCCTCCACATTTTTCATAATGGTTGCAACGTAGGCGTCCTCCCCCATAACGTTATTGTTTTCTTTTGAACCAATACGATTTTCTCTCAAATTCTGCTCGCCGCCAACATTATAATTCACAATTATCTTATTTTTTCTTCTCAATAAAATCTCGTTCATACTACCCCCATGCCGCAGCTACGCAGCGACTCAAATCCATGTTGAAAAATGTTGGATTTGTTTGTACCTTTGCAAAAGGCACTACCGCCCTTGGCAGCATGCCTGGAAGTGACACAAATCCAAACAAAAAAATGCAGGGAACCGGCGAGACTGATATTCGATTAAAAGTCGAATCCTACCCAAGGATTAAGAAGGAAGCCTCGCCATAGCCTGCTTTATCAACCAGGCAGGAAAACGGAAGGACTGATACGATTCACAGTCGAATCCTTTTGGGATTTAGAAGGAAGCCCCTCCAAAGCCTGCCCGACAAAATCTATCAGGGAAACGGCAGCACTAATCATCTAATCCTGATTAGAACTCCTTTCGGAGCATTAGAAGGAAGTCCTGCACATAGCCTGATCGTCTAAACTTCATACATATAAACCATTATGATTTCTGTGAAAACACGTAATCCGAATTTGCTCATACATTGGGTTTTCACAGTAAATTATACATTAAAACAGCTTCCTCCCACGAACTCTCTGCACAGAGAATTATTGGGAAGGCTTTCACTGGGAACGCTCAGGAAATAATCCAGAAATTTCAGCAGCCGCTTCGCTTCATAATACTCCGGCGCCTCTTTTGGTATCTGGAATAACAACGGTTCCGCAAAGGGCTTCAGCACCGCAAGCTCATAAATCAGTGCTGAATTAAACATAGCGTCAGCGCCCTCCTGGAAGGGAAAAATATTCTCTTCTTCCCCCCTGCGCACAGAATGCCACATCTGAATCGTTCTCTGGGCACTGGACCCTCTGGTACGGGCATCCCGAACCAGTCTCCGAAGCAATCTGCCGTCTGTGGTGGAAATTCTGTTATGCCTGTCTACATTGAGTGTTGTCAGGGCACTGATGTAAATCTTAAATTTACTTTCTTCCGGCAGCGCATAGGACATTTTCTCGTTTAATCCATGGATTCCCTCAATGACCAAAATATCATTTTCTCCCAACTGCATATAATCGCCTTTATATTCTCTCTTACCAATCTTAAAATTGAAGGAAGGCAGTTCCACCCGTTCTCCGGCAAGCAACCTGACCATATTCTCATTAAACAGCTTTACATCAATGGCCCCCAGGCATTCAAAATTATAATCCCCTTTCTCATCCCTTGGCGTCAGTTCTCTGTCCACAAAATAATTATCCAGCGCAATGGGATGGGGTGTCTTGCCCAACGTCCGAAGTTGAATGGACAATCTATGGGAGAAACTGGTTTTCCCTGAGGAAGAAGGCCCTGCAATCATAACAAATTTCACATTGCCACGATCCACAATTTCCTTTGCAATCTCTCCGATCTTTCGCTCCTGCTCCGCCTCCTGAACTAATATCAAATCGCTCATGGAGCCGCTGCATATCTGATCATTCAGATCCCCAACCGTCTCGATACCGGCTATCCTGCCCCACTCACTGGCACGTTCCATGGTCTGAAAAAGCTTTCTGCGCTCCGTAAACTCTCCCGCCTCCACAGGATTCTCCCTGGATGGAAGCATAAGCATAAAGCCATTCTCATAAGGAATCACATCAAACCACTTCACATACCCTGCATGAGGAAGCATATAGCCGTAATAATAATCATAATAGCCTTCCATTTCGTATATATTAACTGAAGAGCTCATCCGATAGCGGAACAGCTTCGCCTTATCCGCCATGCCCTTTGCCCGAAACAGCTCCATGGCATCTTCCAGATGATAGGTATGCTTCTTGAACAACACTTTATCCTCCGCCAACTGACGCATCCGGCTTTTCAGCTTCTCAGCCTGTTCTGCAGCAGCAGGCACATGCTCATAAGTACTTATGTAGATTCCCCTGCCTATGGAGAACTCAACGCGGCTGCCCTGGGCGGCTTCCGCACCAAACAAATCATACACACTCTTTAGAAACAGCATGGTCGCCGCACGCACATAAGTTTTATGCCCCACATCATCTTTTATGGTAAAAAAATCCACCGTACAGTTTTTTACAACTTTTTTAAACAGTTCCCGAATCTTACCATTGATTGCTGCCGCTGCAATCATACAGTCATATTCCTGTTGATAGTCTGCTGCCAGCTCCTCCAGAGTAATCCCCTGAGGCACTTCCCTCGTTTTCCCATGTATCGTTACCGTAACCATATCTATCCTGCCTTTCCAGTCAATCGTGCTGCCACAAATACCATGCACAACTCATATCTTACCCCAATACCTATGTACATCACACCTTACCGTAAATATGATACACAAGTCAAGTCATGTCTTACCTCAAATGTCTATGCACAACTCATATCTTACCCCAATACTTATGCACATCACACCTTACCGTAAATGTTCTTACACAGTCCACAACCTATCACATAACATCCCTGCACTTCCCATACCTTACCGCCAATCCCGGTTCACACTTTGCAGCACGCGCATACCGCCCTCAATGTCCAGGGACATAGAATGATAACGCATCCTTTAATACCGCGATTTCCTCTTCCAACGCCGCGCAACGCCCTGCGGCCTTTTCCGAATTCTGCATTGTCAGGTCTTCCCGCAGTTGCACCAGATGATTTTGCCGTTGCAGAAGATACTCCAACAATATGGGATGCCGCTCCTTCAGCAGCAGTTCTCCGAACATATCATATAACTGCTGCTCAGCTTTCGTCCCGGTGCCGTTTATTACACGTTCTGCCGCACTGCCGAAAACGGCCTCCCGTTCGTCTGTTGCTTCCTCATTACCCGCCTTTACTTTCTCACTGCCCGAAACCGCTTCCTCACCATCTGCCAATACCGGTACCACCTTCATGGCAAAATAATACTTTCCCTCTTCACAGACAGCATTCTCCCCTGTCACAGCGAAACCGGCCTTCCTTAAAAAAATCCGAAATTCCTTCAGTTCCGACTGCGGCTGCAGGATCAGCTCCTTCAACCGCCTTACTTTCTCCATGCCGTCCTTAAGGATTTTTTCCATTAATCTGCCGCCCATGCCTGCACAAACCATAGTTTCGGCTTCTCCGGCCGCATACGCCCCCAGGCCATCCGACAACCTGATTTTTATGTAATCCCCCAGCGCGGATTCCCTGATATGTTCCTCTGCACATGCCAGCGGCCCTTTCCGTATATCCATGGCAAGCGCTCCGGGACATACCCCCTCCCTCACCAGATATATGGAGAGATAACCATGATCACAGCCCACATCCACAAGCCTGTTTCCAGGCGTCACCATATCCGCAAGCATTTGAAGTCTCCGGGACAAACCAAATTTGCTCAATCCAGATAATCCTTTAATTTTCTGCTGCGGCTGGGGTGACGCAGCTTCCGTAGTGCCTTTGCCTCAATCTGACGGATACGCTCTCTGGTGACGCTGAATTCTTTGCCAACCTCTTCAAGCGTGCGGGCACGCCCATCGTCCAGGCCAAAACGTAGACGCAAAACCTTCTGCTCACGCTCGGTCAGGGTGCTGAGAACCTCCACCAGTTGCTCCTTCAACAGGGTAAATGCCGCCGCGTCCGCCGGGGCAGGTACATTGTCATCCTCGATAAAATCACCCAGATGGCTGTCTTCCTCTTCACCGATGGGCGTCTCCATGGAAACCGGCTCCTGGCTGATCTTCATAATCTCCCTCACCCGATCCACAGGCATATTCATCTCTTCCGCAATCTCCTCCGGGGTCGGTTCACGTCCAAGCTCCTGAAGCAACTGTCTGCTGACGCGAATCAATTTATTGATGGTCTCCACCATATGAACCGGTATTCTAATCGTTCTGGCCTGGTCTGCAATGGCCCTGGTAATTGCCTGACGAATCCACCAGGTAGCATACGTAGAGAACTTATATCCCTTGCGGTAATCAAATTTCTCCACAGCTTTGATCAATCCCAGATTCCCCTCCTGAATCAAGTCGAGGAAAAGCATACCGCGCCCCACATACCTTTTCGCAATGCTGACTACCAGACGCAAATTAGCCTCTGCCAACCGCTTCTTCGCATCCTGGTCTCCCAATTCCATCCTCTTAGCCAGTTCGATCTCTTCGTCAGCGGAAAGCAGCGGCACCTTACCGATTTCCTTCAAATACATACGCACCGGATCTTCAATGCTGATGCCGTCAGGAATGGACAGATCCAGATTTTCCACATCCACATCTTCCTCTTCCACAAGCAGCAATTCATCCGGATCCGGGTCCGCATCATCATCTGTAATGCGGAACACATCCACATTATGCTGCTCCAGCACCTCCAGAATTTTCTCGAACTGTTCCTCTTCCAAAGGCATGTCCGCAAAAAAATCACAGATTTCCTGGTATTCCAGTACATTTTTCTTCTTTTTTGCAAAGGCCAGAAGCTCTTTTATCTTCTCGTCAAACCTTGCCCGTGTGTTTTCATCCATCGTAATAATTCCATCCTTCCTCGGGAAGCTGTTTTCCCTCTTGAAAATCCAATCCTATAGAAACGACATTTCATTTCTGCATATCATTTTATCTTGTGACCATGCGTATAAATTATCAATAGCTTTACCTTATTCCAGGGAAATATGCGTTTTAGCCAGTTTTTCCAACGCTTTCTTGCCTTCAACAATCTTTTCTAACATATTGTCATTCATTTCCATATGGGCCATCTCATATTCATAACTGTTCTTTTTCACATGATACAATATATCATGAAAGGCTTTTTCCCTTTCCTGCCTGGTTTCCACCTTTGGCAAATTGGTATTAAAAATTTCTGCCACCAAACGCTGCTCTTCCTCGTCCTCAAACATGCCAATGATACTCGCCGGATTAAACTTCCCTTGTTCCAGATCCCCAAACAGTCTCTCCGCAACCAAACGATATAATTCCTCCGTGAAATCTTTGGAAGAAATATAAGTTTTTACTTTATCATATAATGCCGGCTCATCCGAAATCCATGTAAGCAAAAGTCTCTGGTGACGCTTCACATTTTCCTCCGGGTCCTTCTTGCGCACTCCTGTCTTCGGACGCTCCACTGGTTTCGCCAACCCTGTCTGTGCCGCGTAACCCGCCACCAGATTTCTCAGATTCTCTACACCGATAAAATATTTAGCGGCCACCGCCTGAAGATAATTCTCCCGCTCCACCGCCTCTGCAAACCCACAAAGCTTCTTTGCTATCTCCCGATGAAACTTTGTTTTTGCCTCCGGATCACTCATATCAAATTGCTCTTCCAGTATTCTGAGTTCAAAAAAGAAACTGTTCTCCGCCTGCCGGATACGCTCTTCAAACGCCTCCCTGCCCAATGCCTTCATGAACTCATCCGGGTCCTTATACGGCTTCATATTGATCACCTTACCAGTCAGTCCCGCCTCCCGAAGAATACCAATACTGCGCAGTGCTGCCTTAACCCCGGCGCCGTCACTGTCATATGCCAGCAATACATTCTCCGTGTACCTGTGCAGCAACGCCGCCTGTTCCACCGTAAACGCCGTTCCCAAAGAGGCCACTGCCTGCGTGAATCCCGCCTGATGCATGGCGATCACATCCATATAACCTTCACACAGAATCATATTGCCAGACTTGGAGGACCTGGCAAAATTCAGGCCGTACAGATTACGCCTTTTGTCAAAGATGGGCGTCTCGGGAGAGTTCAGATACTTCGGCTCCCCTTCCCCCATTACCCTGCCGCCAAAACCGATGACCCGATTATTCCTGTCCTGGATAGGGAACATGACCCGATTCCAAAACAGGCTATTCAACCCATACTTCTCAGAGTAATTGGCCAGCCCGGCCTCCTTGATTACTTCATCCTCAAATCCCTTTTCATGTAGATACTGCACCAGCTCCGCACCGCTTTTTCCTGCATACCCCAGACCAAATCTATGCATGGTTTCATTGGATAATTCTCTTTTCTTTAAGTATTGATAACCGATTTCTCCCCGCGGGCTGCGAAGCTGGTAGAAGAAAAATTTGGCTGCCTCCTTATTTACCTCCAGAAGCCTTGCCCGCTTTTTCTCCCGGACGCGCCCCTCTTCCCCCTCCTGTGGTTCGGGAAGCTGTACCCCAGCCCGATCCGCCAACATTTTCATTGCCTCAGGGAAAGTATAATTCTCATAATTCATCAGAAATCCGAACACATCTCCCCCTGCTCCGCAGCCAAAACAATGATAAATTTGTTTACTGGCGCTGACAGAAAAAGAAGGTGTCTTCTCATTGTGGAAGGGGCACAGCCCCCAATGGCTGCTGCCCTTTTTCTGCAGCCGAACATATCCTGACACCACATCCACAATATCACTTTTTGACCTGACCTCTTCTACAAGTTCTTCCGGATAAAACATTGATGCTCCTTCGTTTTCTATACAAATATGCTGCCATTCCCCAAACCGCCAGGCCTCCATGCTGTCCGATGCAGCAGCTCATGGTTCATGACGATAACCCCTCCTATCAGTAAGCTCCGTCACATACACTCACTCCTGTTCTGTTCCAAGCCACCTTGCCGCCCCTTGCAAGCGCCACATCCGCCCCTTATATGGACCAACACTTTGGTATATAGATTTTCTCGTATATGGCAATGGCAAATCGATCTGTCATGGAACCCACATAATCACACACTACCTGCTCTTTTGCGTCACCTTCGGACAGCAAAAGCAAAAACTCCGCCGGCAATTCATCCGTATGTTTCATAAAATGCTGATACAAAGTTTCCATCAATTGAACTGCCTTGCCCTCCTCGCTTTTCGCCACAGGATTATGATACACATTGTCAGTCATGAACTTCCGCATCTGCTTCATGGCGGCCTCCACAGGTTCCGACATCAGAATATCGTTTTTCCCCATACTGGCAGTCACAATATCATGGATAAAGTTATCCAGACGTTTTCCGGAAGTATCACCTATCACCTCTCTGACTTCCTTCGGCACATCACTTTCCTTCAAGATACCTGCCCGCACCGCATCATCCATATCATGATGAATGTAGGCTATCTTGTCTGACAGTCTTACTATCTTTCCCTCCAGGGTATGGGGTGTCCCTGTGGTTTGATGATTCAAAATACCGTCGCGAACTTCATAGGTCAAATTCAGCCCCCGCCCATTCTTCTCCAATCTGTCTACCACCCTCACACTCTGATGATGGTGCTCAAACCCCAATGGACAGACATTATTCAGCGCCCGCTCCCCGGCATGACCGAAAGGGGTATGCCCCAGATCATGTCCCAAAGCAATGGCCTCCACCAGCTCCTCGTTAAGCTTCAAGGCTTTTGCAATGGTACGGGCATTCTGAGATACTTCCAGCGTGTGGGTCAATCTGGTGCGATATTGATCTCCTTCCGGCGACAGGAAGACCTGTGTCTTGTCCTTCAGCCTCCGAAACGCCCTGCAATGTATGATTCTGTCCCGATCCCGCTGAAATACCGGCCGGATATCACATTGCTCTTCCGGCTTTAGCCTCCCCCTGGACTCCGTACTATGTGCTGCATATGGACTTAAATAGTTCCTCTCCCATTGTTCCAAGCTTTCTCTGATTGTCATGCATGCCTCTTTTCCGACGAAACGTCAAAAGCAAAACCTTTCTCCTATCTTTAATATTCTGCACGCAACAGCAAATTCCTTTTTTAAAACCACAAAAAATTGTTACAATTTAGCCATCTGCCAAATGATAACAATTTTGTTGCAGTTCTCCAATGCCATCCGTCTCGTTTGCTCATGACACAGGCTGAATATATACCCTTACAAGCTCTGACGCATAGCCGATTGCCAAGCATTGCTGCCAGAGATTATGAAGCAGGCTATACCGGCACTTTTTCCATCCTTAGCGGCAAATATCATAAATGAATTCTGCATTCTGATTCATGGCATCCCTTGCCGCTTTCACCGGCGACATCTGAAATACATGCCACATACCAGGATAAACATCCATTTTCACTGAAACATTGGCATCCACAAATGCCTGATGAAGCCTTGTAGAATCACTGAGCAATATTTCATTTTCGCCAACCTGGATATAAGTAGGCGGAAATCCGTCAAAGTCTCCGTAGAGGGGTGAGATAAAAGGATTCTTCAGTTCCTGTCCCACTGCATACGCTTCTACCATTCTATCAATGTATGCACTGTTAAGCACAGGGTCCATCTCCGCTTTCTCCCGAAAAGAATCTCCTGACGAAGTCAGATCCGTCCAGGGCGACATCAGCACAATCCCTCTGGGAAGCAGTCGGCCTTCCTGCTTCAGTTTCAAAGTCAGGGAAAGCGCCAGATTCCCCCCTGCAGAATCCCCTGTCAGAATGACATCTCTTGCACCATATCCAAACAACATCAAATAATTCCATACCTTCATGGCATCCTCCGTGGCCGCCGGATAAGGATGCTCCGGTGCCAGGCGGTAGTCAAAGCACAGCACATCCATAGAGGTGGAAGCGGCCAGCTTGGAAGTCAGTGTCCTGGCATACAGGCTGCTCCCCGTAGAATAACCACCCCCATGACAATGCAGAATCACATATTTTTTCATATGAGCCCGATTCACACTGACCCATTCGCCGTACATACCATCAATGTAAATCTCTTTGTACCTGATATCCCTTGTATTGCCCAGGATAGCCCCCAAGTGGTTCTGAGACTGCCTGTGTTTTTCAATGTCCGGATGCTCCACCAGACCATGTGCACGCTTTACCAACTGCATCAATCCCTGGTTCCTTCTATTTTTTCTAACTTCCTTGTCTAATTCTATTTCCATTTTTGTTATAATCCCTTTATCATAATTTCACAATATGAATATAATGCTGTACACGGTTTCTCCCTGTGGGTATTGTCTCTGCTTCCAATATGATATCAGGCATTACAGCCATCTCACACCACGTACTGTCCCGTCTGCCCGTATTGGGACACTTATCATGTGTATCACCTCCGCCTGCCCGCATTCCGATGCCTCTCCTGCGCGTCATCTGCCTGATTTTCCGGCCTCCAATATTGACCTCTATATATCAGAAGTCCGCTTAAAAATGCAAACGCCTGCGCATCTCTTCCCGCAAATGTCTGCGGGAAAGCATGGTAATCACCGCAATATCCAGAATACCACATACCGTCAGCACCACGGCCGACCAGCTTAACGCTATTTTCTGCTCCAAATAACGATCAATCAGCATTTCCAATCCCATACACAAAAGTCCCGTTGCAGTAAACAGATACAAGGCAACTGTCAAAAAAGACCGCGGCAGTTTCCGAATACACAGTGTCATCAATTCCGCAATCACCGTCACCAGCACCGTAATCGGAATTCCCAGCCCCCAAACCCAGCCTTTACTGCGCGTCAAATACGTAAGCATATACAGATAAATTGCGACTGCCACACCATCATACAGCAATGACACATAAATGGGCTGCCCCTTGTATATCACTGCCGGAATCATGATCACCCACAATACCGCACAGGCACCAATCACTGTCAGCGACCAGAGCACTCCCTGAAATACCAGTGCATTTAAAATACCGCAGGTGGCAGCCGTAGCTAACACTACCATAGACAATAAAATCCCCAGATCCTTCCGATTGACTGGCTCGACCTGCCCCTTTTCCTTGGGAAACGGCGTTTTCACCTCCTCTTTTTCCCCCGGCGTAACCTTTGGGAGTTGTGAAAGTTTCGCAGTCAGGGCCGCATATCCGCCATACTCTTCAGGATTCAACACCGGCGTATTGCACAGAGGACATTCTCTGGCGGAAGCATCCAGCTCCACACCACAATTTACACAATATGACATATTTTCCCTTTCCTAAACAATGGCTGCCAAATGACTGCCATAACATAAACAGCACACGCAACAGGAACACTTTTTAACGATTACTTTCAATTTTGACATGAATTCCATCCCGCACCAGCTTCCGAAAAAAATATCGCTCCACATCCGCTTCTATAATGCTGCTGGCAAAATTAACGGTCAGGATATCACCAAAGCTGATAATGGCACAATTGGTCCTTCGTGAAAAAGGCTGTCCCATATAAATATCAAAGCGTTCAATATAGTTTTTCATCCCGTCAGGCACCTTCAATGCCCCCATATTTGTCAGCCCTGCGGAGGAATTTCTGTCCTGAATCTTGGTATAAAAAAGTTTCACCACATAATCCTTAATAAACAGCGGAACCACTCGAATCAAAGGATTGCGCTGGGTCGCCGCATTGGTGGTAATATCCCCCCGCAGCAGCTTTTCATTTAAGTGATATCGCATATAATTATGCACCTGTTCCACAATTTCTTCAAATGTGTATTCCCCAAGCCTTGGATCCACTCCCGGATAAATCATGGTGATAAAATTCCGAAGCGTAATAGAAGGAAAAAAGCGGCGAAGATTCACTGGCATGGCAATTTTGACCGGCCGAAGCGAAACCCTGGGTTCCTCCCGCTGCTTGGTCAGAAGTGCATACAGAAGCACTGCATTCAAATACTCCGTAATGGTGGCATGATATCCCTTTGCCACTGCCATAACCTCCGACACAGACATAATGCCGTCAATAATATTCAAAGTATAAAAGGGCTCCGCCGTTCCGCGAACCCGATACGTCTTCTCTTCCAATCTGGGCGGGCATACCTTGGCATTGGCATAACGCATATACGCATCTTCCAATTCTTCTTCGTCCGGTTCACCCTCAATATCCAATACAAAACCGCCGTTTTGTATATCTGCCGCACCCAACAACCTTAAATATGTGGCAGTCATCGTCAAAAGCACGCACATACCACCCGTACCGTCCCCCAAACTATGATGTGCTTCCAGCGAAATTCTGTTCCTGAAATAATAAACCCGCACCAGATAACAGTTGTTCGCCTTAAAATACATAGGTTGACAGGGATTCCTCACGTCTTCCTGCACAAATGGCCCGGAACGGTCATTTGGCTCCAGATAACGCCAGAACAATCCCTTGCGGATCGCCGCCTTATATGTGGGAAACCTGGGTAATGTCATATCCAAAGCCTTCTGGAGTATTTCAGGTTTTATCTCATCCTTCAGCATTACAGAAAGCCTGTACACAGAAGAAAAATCTCTCCGCTGCAGTGTAGGATACACAATGGCAGACAAGTCCAGCTTGTACCAATCCTTACGCAGTGTTTTCTCCTTGTTTTCTTTTTTCACCATAGACATACGCTCCGCAATTACCAATTTTATATAGTAGCAAAAAGAGTGCTAAGCCGACCACTTAACACTCTCCCTAGATATGCAGGAAAAGAGACTTGAACTCTCATGGTATTGCTACCACACGGACCTGAACC
>CAMWLE010000065.1 GCA_947175015.1 uncultured bacterium | reverse complement strand
TTCCATACCCAATGTCATGATGTTGGACGCAAACAATCGTCCCAACTTCAATCAGGCTTTTGGACGCAATATAAATTTTTGTTCACCATTTATTCACTAAAACGATATTTTTATTATAAATAGTTCGAATGAGCATTGATTAGTTTGGAATTATGTCATATTTTGAGCAAAATTATGTTATATCATATATTTGACCGATGTGTTCAAAAGATTTATTGAAGTAGTTTCGATTTTCTTCTTGACAAATAATACTTTTACCTATATCATAAGAGGTAGAAAGAAACGAAGTTTACTACCGTACAGCTATTGCTCATGCGGTTTGCTCGTTTCTTTTTTTGTTCTTACCAGATCATAAAGGTAAAGCTTCCCATCCTCATCACATCTTACAAGCATTCTCGTTGAAAAAATGTTATAACGTTCCAAATTTCCATCTCCATCATAAACAGGTATTCCAAATCTTGTATTATAACGATACCATCCAAATTTTGCTTTTTCCCCATGTTTGTTATTATAATCAGGATATTGTGCCTTATTCGATGCAATTTGGATCAACTCACCAATAGCGGGGATAATATTTGCCTTTGCTTTCATGTTTGCACCCTTTAATCCCTTTGTATCATTTGAGTGGCTGAACTCATCCGGAAAATCAGAACCAATATATCTTTTCTGAGGTTTCCGTTATTTCAAAGTATTCTCCAATATACTCTTTCAGATATTGTTCAACTTCTTTCCAATCTATCCCTCTCCTCGACTGAAATCGAATGTCATTTATAAGGGCTATTTTTGAACCATCCAAATCCGTTATAATACTAACACTTTTGTTCATATATCTCGTCCTCGCCTTCTTGTATCCGACAGTTTTCGACATCTGAGACGATTTTACCATAAACAGCACAGATATACTATGAATTTTTCAGTTTGTCCTCCTCTTTTTTATTTTCTCTGCTCTCGTGAATTTTAGTAGTCAAAAATGCCGTTTTTATTGATTTCATCATAGTTTTATGGTATTCTCATTACATACTTGATTGGAGGTAAATGACAAATGTTTACACAGAACTTACAAGAAGATTTTTCCAAAGCGCAGCAGGATTTCCTTGCCTATGCGAAAAATCCTGAGCTTCTGGAGGGAGAATTAGAACAGGCAAGTGTATTTTTTCAGGCACCCGCTGTCAAAAACCTGATTGCATTCGGTGCGGAGCATAACGAATTTCTGGAGCAAATTGCGGAGACTTTCTCCGACATTGGCTCAATGGACATCTACCGTGGCTGTCTGACCGGATATCTCATAGGTCTGTATGGCGAAAGCGAAATTACATCCGAGAATGCAGATCGGGCGTTAGCGGCATTTTTTCAACATATTCTTTCACTTTGCGAGCAATACATGGCACTGGTCTGCCAACGGATAGGCACCACAGTAGATCAACTGGAAGAAGATGATGATCTGGCAGAGGCGTTCTATCAATTTTCACCGGATTCTTTACTGGAAGAAACACCTGCACTTGTAAAAGCATGGAAGGGTGTCAGTATGCTTTCTCTGGGATTGATGTCACGCATTTCCAGTTGCCGTCCCTTGCGTGAACTTCTGCGCAGCGCAGACAGAATTGCAGAACGTTGCTTTTATCTGGACAATTATTGTGACACCGTTGGATTTGTTCCCCATATTTTGAATATGGTGGAAGAGGAAACCGTTGTGCTGCTCTCACCTGCTACCAAAAACGGTGTTGAAGTATCCCTGCGGGAAATTGACTCCAATAATCTCTTTTTCACGCTTCTGCAGTTTACTCTATACCATGAACGCCTTCTGGAGCCGTTGGGTGCCCAACCTTTTACCTATCGCGAAGTCGTGGAACGAATTGCCCGGCATGAACTGGTGGAGGAAGACGAATGGCCTGAACAGCTCTATGAAAGCGGCTGTTTTGGGTATTATACCTATCCGGCCCTGCAACCGGACGGCAGTTATAATGAAATGGGTACCGTATGGGGCGAAGGCACCTTATATGAAGTACCAAAACTTGACGGCAGATATGTAATCCTGCTGACAAAACCAAACATACAGAGAAGCTGGGGAAATGCCTTTGTCTCCTCCACACACTCACAACTGCGGCCTGAAGTAAAACTGATACGCAGACTTTCCAGGGAAGAAACCGAAGAATGGCTGGAGAAAATACATGCAGTAAGAAATGTACATAGCTAATCGAATCTGATGGGGAATAGACAGGCAATTTTCCTATTGTCCAAAAAAGAAAAGCGCATTACTTCATAAGATGAAAATAATGCGCTTATCTTTTTTTGCTCAAATCACTCCTGCATCAATGGAACTCCACTTTCTCCACATACTGTTTATTTTACTGTATAACATTTTTCTCTGAAATAGATCACTGTTTTCTCTGGTCCTTCTTCTTGAGCAAAGCAGAAGTATCCAATCCCTGTGTTTCCTGTCCGCCTGCTTTTTGTTTGTCTTGATTCTTTCCTGCACTCCCGCTTTTTGTGACCTTTTCTTTCTTTCCGGAAGTCATCTGGTCTTTTGGTTCCTGTTGTTTCATCTCCACATTAGAAACATTTGGTCCATCAGACTGTTGCGTATACCTGTCATTCGCCTGAGCATTTCCACCAGGCAATCCGCTGTCTATATTACCCATCTTCTCCTGCGGCTGCCCTGGAGTGTTCTTCATCCCCGGAATATCCTTCATCCCTGGAATTCCCTTCTTCCCTGGAATATCCTTCATCCCTGAAATTCCCTTCTTCCCTGGAATTCCTTCCTTCCATGGAATGCTCTTCTTTGACATCAACATGCGATACAATTTCGTATCCTGTGGCAGGAAATGGAATCTGCGCAGGGCAATATCCATAACAAACCACAAAACTGCCAGCAGAATCAACCACTGTGTCAACTCATACCGCTCTCTTGTGCCGCTTCTAATCTGCTTCCAGAAATTCTCTTCCGGCTCCAGCAGTCGTCCATAACGCTCTACAAAGCCGGTAAATGCCGTTGTGCTGACACCGAATTTGTATTCATCCGAATATTGCACTGCCGCCGCAGTGGTCACAGCATTTGTAATGGAACCATCATCAACCCTTCGTACACTTAAATTATACAATCCTGTCACATCTGTGTCCAGCCTCGCTTCATAACACCCCGGCGCCGTAGCCTGCAGCGGCACTGTTCGGGTGCTGCCTTCCGGGTCAGTATAAACTGCCTCTACTTTAGTCTGTTCGCCGTAATCCAATGCCCGGTAAATCACATTCGTATACCCGCCGGCTGTCATCACCTCTACGGAATCCTCTCCGATTGCAGCATTGCCCGCACTGTAATCAATGATATGCTTCCAAAGCTGCACATAGTCATCCATTCCGGCATAACCTGCGGTCCACTGATTTGTCACATCCGTATTCCACGCCACTGTATGTCCCAGGCCATACTGCATCACTGTGAGAATCGGATCATCCTTCTCCGAAGCAAGCAGCACATTGGAAACCGTTTTAGGGGTAGCGCTGACATAACCATAGATACTGGGCCAACCGTTTTCAAAAAGTCCCTTTGTGATCTCATGACTGGTATTGACTGCCAGCCCAAACACACCGTTTTGAATATACGTATCTCCGCTTAAGAATACCTCCTGGGCAAAAATTTTCGGAATATTGACAGCCGTATCGGAATAATAGTAACGGCCGCCGCAGTTATCTGCAAGCTGTTCCAAAAGTCTGGTATCCGATCCCATACCAACCGCAACCGTGGACAATGTCACCTCCGAACCTGTATAATTTTTTATAATATCATTATAATTGCTGCTTTCCCCCTGGCCATCTGTCAAAAGGATCACATGTCGGATACTGGCCTCACACGACTTTACGCCTTTCAATGCTTCCCGCAATGCCGGCTGAATCGTAGTGCCTCCGCCGTCCGCTATGGTTTCGATCTTTGTCTTGATCGCTGCTTTATCGGAAGCAAGCGTCGGTTCTACCACCCAACTATATTTATCATCAAAAGTGAGCACTCCCACATAATCCGTACTTCGCATCTGGTCCACTGCAGTCTTGGCCGCAGTAATCGCCAGATCCAGGTTAGTAGCGCCGTTCCCTGCATCCGAACTCATACTTCCGGAATGATCGATTACCATAATCATAGCCATTGTTGGAATTTCATCCACACCACGCAGCTCCATATCTACGGGAAGTACCGTCTCCAATACACTTTCACGATATCCTCCCAGGGCAAAGCTGTCTTCCCCGCCGCAGCATACCAGGCCGCAGCCATAATCCTTTACATATGTCTCAATATTCTCAAGGAAACCATCCGGCAAATCCGACAGATATACATTTTGCAGCAAAATACTCTTGAATTCCAGCATTTTCTCCAGTGTATCAGGCGCATTCATGGCAGATACTCTCTGATAATTACAGTTGGCAGTACGAAGCAGATTCTCATAGGTACTGCTATCCTCCTTCATGCCGGTAATCAGCAGCACCTTTGGTACGGAATCCACCACCGAATAGGCATGATAACTATTATTCTCTTCACAGGTATCTCCTTCCGCAACCACCCTGACCTGGAAGCTCTCCACGCTCTCTCCCGTAACATTCTGTCGGAACCGGAATTGATTCGCACCGCGATTCAAATGTACATCATACTCGGCTGTCTGTATGGTTCCCATCCAAATCTGAATCCTGGCATCCGTCTCATAATTGCTCTCCACTGTCACAGTCATGGAATAAACATCCCCTTGATACAGATAACTTGGAAGCTCCACATTCTCTATATAAGCATCCTGCCCCTGGTTCACCTCATATACATATGCCAAAAGCTCTATCTGCCTGGACGCAATGGCAGAAGCCGTATTTGCCAAGTCCCCCTTGGTCTCCTTGCCGTCTGTCAGAATCACCACCCGTCCGGCGCCCTCTGCCGGAATCATTGCCAATGCCCTGGACATGGCAGTTTCAAAATTCGTTGCTGTCTTATCCGGCAGCGACATAATCTGTAAAAAACGATCCTCCCTCGTCAAAAACTGCTCCACCAGAGAATTTTTTCCGAAAGTCACAATCCCATATTGGTTGTCCTTTGGCATCTCATGAAGCGCATTATCCAAATAAGCTTCCATTGCCGCAAGATTCTGCTCATTACTGTTGGAGATATCCACCAGGAAAATCGTGGTATTCGCCCTGTCACGCTTATGAATGGCAACACCAAACAAGGCCAGCAGTATCATAACCACACCAACCACGCGCACTCCCAGATAGAATTTGCCGCGGTAACGGGTCTGACGCAGATACAAGAACCATTCCACTGCCATAAGAATCAATACCAGCGCCAACACCCAATTGCGTAGCTGCTTTTTCACTAACATATTGCTGTAAGAAGTATCGGAAACGGTTCCCTCTGCCACCATCTGCCCGTCTGACTGACTTCCTGTGGCAAACCGCACCACATACCGCTCTGTAATCTCGCCGGCCTTCACCTCATAGAGGCCCGCTTTCTTCGTTTCCGCAGCCAATGTATTTACATCAAAATCTGCCTGTGGGTGAAACAACACCCTGTCTCCTGCAGCATAGATATTGCCTGCCAAAAGAGAGGATTCTCCCAGGAAATGAAGTGCATTTGATATGAATATGGGGAATTCCGCCTTCAATGGAAAATCTGATTCGCGAATATCAAATCCCACCACCACGGTTTTCACACCATTGTGTTCCCCATAATAACCGGCGCACTGTTCCCCCGCCCACAGGAAGCCTGTTCCCCATTCCGGAATTTCATACACTTTTGTCTCATTGACACCGATGGAAAAAGATGACAATCCGGAAGTCAAATCACAGCCTGTCACAGTGAGCAATACACGCTCTACTGTATCCGTGGCATTTACGCTGTCACGAAATACCATTTTATTGACGGATTCCCACTGGCTGCATGTTTCCCCTGCATCGTAAATACGTACAGCCGGCGCCCCATCCTGCATTCTGCCATCACCAATATCCTGCATAGCAGAGTGCAGCACACTCTCATTTTCTACCTTTGTCAAATTCATCCCCGTAACTGCCTGATATGCTTTCTCCAGGTAAGTATTACCGCTTCCAATAAGAACAGCCTCCATTTGACTGTCCTGACTTGGAATTGCATACGCCACATTATCATTTACAAGGGAATCCCCTTCTTCCTTTCCGGCAAATTTCACAGAGCTAATCTCACTGCGCAGCGGCTCTCCCATCCACGCAAAGGCTTCAAAAAAGCAAAGTGTTGTCTCTCCCGCCCCCAGCGTCAGTCCCTTCACCTCCTGCAGCTTTCCGTTAGCATACAGACTGATTTCCATAGAAGCATCCGCATCACTGTAATTGGTAAGACTGGAAGCGCAGATGATATTTCGGCCCTTGTCCGCAAGTTCTGTTCCCACAGCCGATTCCGAAGTTCCGTCGGCACCTATATCAGAACCCGCTGTTTCGTCCTCTCCCATATCCACATAAGATAGAAAATTATTAGCCACATTGCTCACCGCATTGCCCAGCACAACAATCTGAGCATCAAAAAATTTCGCAAAGCTCATGGCCTCTTCCGCGCTGTTACCATCTGTAAACACAATGACTTCTGCTGCAGATGTGTTTTCTTCGGACTCTATCGCAGCGCCGCGTAAAGTTTCCACCATACTTTCAGCCCCTTGCAGATTGCCGGGTCCGTCGCAACACTCCACCTGATTTAACACCTCATAGAGACTGTTCTTATCTTTTACCCCTACCGCAAGCAGATTGGTTCCCATGCAGTCACTTGCAATAATGGAAAACGCAGTCTCTTCGGAAGAGGCAATCAGGCTTCTGGCCTCTTCCAGTGCCTCTTCCATACGTGTCTTTCCCTCTCCCGCATCATGCTGCATGCTTCCGCTGGTATCAAACACCAGAATTACATTCCCCCTGCTCACACCTTCTCTGTGAATGTATGGTGACATCAGTGCCAACACCAGCAACAGTATCATAACAATCTGGAGATACATCAGAATATTGTGAATAAATTTCTCCAGAAATGTCTTAGACTGCTGATTGCGAAATAATTGATTCCATAACAGGTTGGAGGATATTCTGTAATCCTTTCCTTTCGGTTTTAACAGATATAAAATAATCACCACCGGCACTGCGGACAGCAGAGCCAGCGGCCATACACTCTCAAATATCATAAATCACCCTTAAATCCTGAAACACAAGCTGCTTCCTGTCTCTTCCGGTATCGCAGAGCACATAGGCCCCCCTGCCTGCGGCACAGCCTTTTTTCATACGCTCCGTAAACCGTCTTAATTCCTTCTCATAACAATCTATCGCTCTGGCATCCATGGTCAGTCTCAACTTGGAATTGGTTTCCGCATCTATCAAATTCAGCGCCCCCTCCAATGTGATACGGAGTTCTTCCTCCGCCAAAGTATGCAGAATTACCGGGCGCTGTTTACAGTAATTCAAGTATTGCAGCAGTTTCTCATAAACTGAACATTTGCGGTCTGACTTCTGCATATCATCTGACTTCTGTAAAGCATTTGGCTTAAAATTATTGACTCTATCGGTTTGCCTTTCGTGCTTTCCCTCTCTGCCCGCTTCCACATCTGCCTCCAGCATATCCGGGTGCAGGAAATCACTGATAAGCACTGTTACCCCTGGCCCGCGATGCTGCATATTCCTCACTGCGGAGAGCATATCAACTTCACCTGAAAATGAAATACCCTCCAGCCAGCGAAGTACTTTTGCGAAGGCATTCCTTCCGCCGCCCACAGAAAATCCCCGACCCATATCCTTCATATCATAGAGTATCAGCCGATCCATGTTATTCAATGCCAGGAAACTCACCACTGCCGCCAGATCAACCGCAAGCTCCGCCTTACTCCTTGCCCCATAATCCATAGAGGCACTGGTATCTATGAGAACGGATACGATTGCCTCCTTCTCTTCCATATATTCCCGAATGTATAATTTATCCAGTCTTGCATACACATTCCAGTCCATACGGCGCAGATCATCCCCCGGCATATATTCCCGAAAATCCGAAAATTCTGCCGAAACACCCTTTTGCACTGATTTTCGGCTGCCTGACATATTCAAACTGCTCTTGTGAGCCATCTGAAGGCGCAGCCTGGACAAAGTATCATAAAATTTCCCGTCAAGCATATCAATTCTTTTCCTTTTCAAGCATACAGATTCTTTTCCTTTGCCTCTATGATCTGTCGAATCACGGCATCCTCCGTAGTCCCTTCCGAAATTGCATCAAAGCTTAAAAGGATACGATGCCGCAGCACCGGATATGCTACTTTTTGCACATCCTCAAAGGATACGTTTAACCTTCCCTCTGTAAAAGCCCTTGCCCTGGAGGCTCGAATCATTGCCTGGGCCGCACGAGGACTTGCCCCTTCTCGAATGTAAGGATTGCCCTCATGGGTTGCCATGACAAGCTCTAAAATATAATTCATCACAGCGTCCGCTATGGGCATCTGTGCAATGAGCTTCCGCGCCTTTATAAGCGCTTCGCCGTCCATCAAACTTTGGATTTCCGGCGGCTCCTGTCCCTCGGTCAATTCCACAATACCTCGCAATTCCTCTTTGCTTGGGAATGTTACCAGAATTTTGAACATAAATCGATCCAACTGTGCCTCCGGCAATGGATAGGTCCCCTCCTGCTCAATAGGGTTCTGGGTCGCAAGCACCAAAAAGGGTTCTTCCAGACAATGACTCTCGTTACCCACAGTCACCGTGTGCTCCTGCATAGCCTCAAGTAATGCCGACTGGGTCTTGGGCGTTGCACGATTAATCTCATCCGCCAGCACCAGATTGGCAAAAATCGGCCCCCGCTGGAATCGAAAGCTGCTGTTCCCTTCTTCCTTCACCATAATATTGGTTCCCGTCACATCGCTGGGCATGAGATCCGGTGTAAACTGAATCCTTTTGAAAGAAAGCCTGAATACCTGGCCGATTGTCCGCACTAACATGGTTTTCCCCAACCCCGGCATACCTTCCAACAGCACATTTCCTCCGGACAGCAATGCCAACATCACCTGGCGGATAATGTCCTTCTGCCCAATGATACCCTTGCCAATTTCCTCTTCGCATTCCCTAATCTTCTTCTGATACAATTCTATGTCTGACATAATTTCTCCTATTCAATTGCTGATTGCAGCAATTTTTTCCGCCTGCGGCAACTGATTTCGCATATCCCATGTCTATTTATTCAAAATTTCAAAATAGTCGCGGATCACCGACTCCATACCGCTTGGATACCTATTGTTTGCAATACCTTCGTAAGCATTGTTCGTATATTCTCCAACGACAGAGTTGTAATCCACGTGTTCCCCCTCCCAGGCAAGGCCGTTTTGTTGTCGATAGTAGTCGGAATTCTGGTCTCCGTTCTTATTGCCTGTCAAGGAAGCGTCATTTCCCACCGCATTGGGAACGCTGACATAATCATGCACCGCCGTACTGCTTCCTGTTCCGCGTCCATTTCCCCCATCTCCGCCGGAGCCATTGCCGCCGCTTCCGGAACCTTCTCCGCTCCCGGAACCTTCTCCGCCGCCGGAACCGCTTCCGTCTCCATTACCGCTGCCATCTCCGGTTCCTGAATTATCTCCGTTACCGCTGCCATCTCCGCTCCCGGAATGATTCCCGTTTCCACTGTTATCTCCACTTCCGGAATTATCTCCGTTTCCACTGTTATCCCCATTTCCGGAATTACTTCCGTTACCGGAATTTTCTCCGGAACTGTCGCCGTTATTTCCTTCTCCGGAGGGTTGATTTGCAGATGCTGCGGAAGCCATCTGCGGACCATTCTGATTCGCTGCCGCTTTTGCCATTGCTTCTGCTGCCGCAATGCCCGCTGCCTCAGGATTCTCCAACTGACTGGCAAGCCTATCCAAACTTTGTCCTGCCTGCTCATACTTATAGTCCAGCTTTTCCAACGCAGAAGCAAGCGTTTCCCATGAATTCGCCTTCGCCAATTCCTGCTGAGACAACTTCATGGCCTCCTGAAGCTCCTTAATCTGTGCCTTCTGCTCCTCTGTCAGGCTCTCCATATCCACACCCTCCAAAGCCTCTAACAGCTCTTTCAGTGTTTCCTGTTCCTCCATGGCCTGCTCCTGCACCTGATGACGAATCCGCGCCTGCTCCCGTACTGATGAAGGAATTACCCCCATGCCGATCACCACTGCCACCGACAAAAATAACGCCAAAACATGCCTTTTATCGGGGCAAAGCGGTATCTTAATCTGAGCACGAATCCGCTCATAATGTTTCAAAGTGTCCTCTCTCTGCCTCTGTATAAATTCATTTTTTGAGGAAACCTCCTCTTTCATGGAACGCTTTTCCTGCATGGAATTCCTCTCCCTCATGGAACGCTTTTCTTCCATGGAATTCCTTTCTTCCCCAGAGTGCATTTCCTCCATTTGTATCTGCTCATACGCCGTAATCATACGCTCCTTCAGCCCAAAGGAATCCAATCGCCTGGCCGCCTGTTTCATATCCGCCCGCCGATAAACGGCATATCCAAATCCAATCAGAAGTCCCACTCCAAAGCATAACCCTGCCGCCAGATGTACATAATAGAACTCCCAGACGAAGGAGGCCAGTTCACAGAGTATTCCGCCGATGCCTCCCACTGCGGCAGCCAGAACTCCAAAATCAATCAGCTTCGCAAGGTTCATTTTAAATTGGCACTTTTTTATCTGTTCTATCAAATATTTTTTAATATCCATGGAATACTCCTCTTCCATATGCTTCTGCAGAACGCCCGGCGCAAATCCGGATAGATTTCTTTACAATTTCATTATTATTTTAATGGCCGCCTTTTTTTATTTCTTATGACGCCCCACAGGATTAATGCGCTTCGCCGCAAGATAGAGAAACAGAACAGACACTACCAGGAATAGAATTGTGGACACAATCAGCCATACATAACCGCTGGCAATAAAATGAAGCACTCCCTGAGATTGTGTCGCACTCAACGAATCCAACATGGCAGCCGCCACAGATTCTCCCGCCATAACATGAGCGAAAAACTCCACTACATACATGATAGGATTCAACAACAAAAACAAACTCAACCACTCACTAATGCTATTGGTCTGTACGCTTGAATATACGCTGACTTCTATTATTTCGTATATAATGAGCGGCAATATGGTAACGATGAAGAAAACCAGGTAGAATCCATAGGACATGATCACTGCACTAATGCTTTTCTTGCATAAAGCAGAACATAAAATTCCAATACTTGCAGCAAAAAACGATACCAGAAACGCCATTCCAAGGAACCAGAACAGATACGCCCAGGACATACCCCCTATAATAAATGAAAGCGCCATAACCGGCATACTGGCAAGCACAAAGAGCATACTCTGCACAATTGCCGTGGTCACCTTTCCCGCAATAATCGAAAACGGAGTCATACTTGTGGTCATCATAATATCAAAAGTCTGCCGTTCCTTTTCTCCCGATATGGAGGAAGCCGTTCTGACCGGTACCACCACTCCAAGAATCACAATCTGCGTCACCGCCAGCACCGGATAAAGCCACACCATAGAACTGTAGATATTGTCAAGAGAATACCGGCTCTCCTGCTGAATGATTACCATAGCAAGGAAAAAGACCAGCGCCAGTATCAGCTCATAAGCAAACACTCCCCAACATATTTTCATACTCCGGGACTGCACCTTTACATCCTTTTTAACAATTGGATTCAGCCACATGCTCTTTTCCTCCCTCCTGCGCTTCACTGTCTCCAGTCACCCGCATAAACAATGTCTCAAGATTGCCCTCCTGCTTATGAAAACCAGTCACCACCACATCATTTTCTATCATCATTCCTATCATCTTGGCAATCTCCTGCTTTGTCATGTTATGAGACAGCTTAAGCTCATGCTCTCCCACCGAATCCAACTTCACTTTTGCATGCTCATTTACAATACGCACTGCGGTCTCATGGCCTTCGTCCAAAGTTATGATTAACTGGTTGCTTCCCAATACCCCCTCCATAACATCCTCTATCGACCCGGAAGCCACGAGATTCCCATGATCCATAATGCCGATACTATTACACATCTCTGACAACTCCGAGAGAATATGGGAGCTGATCACAATGGTCTTACCCATACCCTTCAGGTTCAGCAGAAGCTCCTTCATCTCCACTCTTGCCCTGGGGTCCAAACCTGAATTCGGCTCATCCAGAACCAGCAGCGCCGGATTATGAATCAACGCCCGGGCCACACAGAGACGCTGCTTCATACCTCTGGAAAGAGTGTCCACGAAAGCTTCCTTCTTGTCGGAAAGATTGACCAATTCCAGCAGGTCCTCCGATATTCTGGCAATTTCCCTGGAATTCATGCGGTACATGGAGCCATAGAAATCCATATACTCCCTCACCTTCAAATTATCATACACCCCAAAAAAGTCAGGCACATAACCAATCTGTTTCTTGATTTCCCTTTGACATGTGGACACATTCACACCATTGATCACAATCGTTCCGGCACTTGGAAGCATCAGTCCGCATACCATACGGATGGTGGTCGTCTTGCCCGCACCATTTGGGCCTACGAATCCAAACAAATCCCCTTTGGGAATGTGAAGCGACAAGTCGTTGACAGCCCGAAATTTGCCATAATTCTTATACAAATGATCAATTTGCAGCATCGTCTTCCACCCCCGCTTTCACATAAGAATACAGACAGCCATAGGAGACTTCATTACATTTGCTCACAACCGTTTTATCGTAATCTTTTACAAGTCCCACAATAACGATTTGATTCCCTTCCACAGACCAGGTACGTTCCGCAATACCCAGGCCTACTAAAAGCGCCGCCATATCGTCCTGTTCATATACTGTATTCGGCTGCCTTCCATAAATGCCAACCATATCATATAGTAGATTATCATAATAAGTTACTTTGTTCTGGTACACACATCTTCCGTCCTTGACTGCCTGCTGAAGATCAAGTGTTTCCCCCGCCTTCACGTCTGAGAATACCATTATATAAGCCCCTGACCAGATTGCCATATATGCCAGGTCACAAATCGTATCATTCCTGACCGTTCCGCTGACATTTCCGCTGACATCGGATAACCAAATATCCGTACCGGAAAACGTCCCTTTGTTCTCGGCCCTTTTCCCCGCATACAGAAAGCCGTTGTCAAAATTTTCCTGTGGTTTAATTCCAATAGACATTCCCTCACTGGCATTGTTTACAACATAATAATAGTCACTGGCATTGGAATAGACTCTGGAATATCCGTTCAGACCCGGCCCCGCTACCTCATAATCCTCCTGCAGACGCACATTCCATTCCTTTACACCGGAATGATATGCCAGGAAATAAGTATCTGCCCAGTTACTTCCCCCACGCTGGGCTGTTACAGAGTATACTTTCGTCTCATTTACCCTGACGCCCTGACCGGAGAAAAATACACCGCCAATGAACACCAGCCCTAATACAGGCACACAGACCCAATACCATTCGCTCTTTTTACACTTACGCAGAATCAGATACAGTACCGGACCAATGAGCACTACATAAATTCCTATCAGCACTTCAAGCCACGTAAAATCTACCTTTGTACTGCTGTTGTCAATAAAAGCAAGCGCCCTTCTCCCCACACGCTCCGTATCCGAATAAGCATCATTGGTATAATAACTGTTGGAATAACGCATGGTTTCCGAATACAGATTCATAACCATATAAGTCTGTAGATTCTGCATATTCGGCTCCCCCAATGAGAGAAACAATATTGACACTGCTCCTTCTTCAATAGCGGCACAAATACCTGGAAACTCCATACTTTCATAGAAAATGCCCGTTCTGTCGTACATCAGGTTCGCAATCGCAATCTGTGAAAAGTCAATTCCTGCAGTCTGGTAATTGTAGTAATTTCCATATTTATCCACAGCTATGGATATCGTGTTCGCTTCACCCGGTTCACTGACGCCTAACACCTCCACCTCCATAAAATCTTCACCAAATCCGGAGAGTGTCTGTTCCGCATATGCGCCGGTGCCGATAATCAACCAGCCTCCGCCCTTTACCCAGTCCTGTATGGCCTCAATATCCTCTTCGGCCAATGTTGATACGTTAAACTGGTCAATGACCAGAAAATATAATCCGTCCAGGTACCCTCTTAAATTCTCCTGATTCAATTCAATCAATTTTATAGGATATGAACCGCTGCGAATATCAAGATTCCTTCCTCCCGCATCCAGGTAGGTAAGTGCGGAATAATCATCCGACAAAAGTCCCACCGAAATTCCTGTTGTTTTATTGCCAAATATGTTGCTTAACGGTATTGATTGCAACACCCTGCCTTTTTCATCCAGAAAATTCAGCGAACACAAACCGCTCACTTTGTTCACCGCCGATTCCGTAACGGTGATCGTAAACTGTTTCTTTCCCTGGGCCGGAAGCGTAAGCTCCGTATTATACGCACAGTTGCCGTCGCTGGTCCCGGAAAAAATCACCTGTACTGTTCCGAAAAAATCTTCCCCTCTGTTCTCTACTGTCACCTGCATGACATAATTGCTATTCTCCTGCTTCAGCATTTCCACTGTACCGGAAAATGTATCTATCTGCGCTTCGGCAGGAGCGGCAGATACCATCATCTTCCAACCACTTGTACAAAAGCCGCACACGCTGAGCAGTACGGCAATTATCACTGCAATTCCTTTTCGCATAACCCTCTCCTTTACCCAATATTATTGATTATGATAACACGTCACCTTGATAAAATCCCGCCTTTTCTTTAAATAAAAGCTTAAGATTTTATAAAATACAGCCTATTCACAAGCAATTCCTATGTAACGCCAATTTCCAATCATTACTATTTGCAAACATACATTCGCCATGTTATGATAATACTGTCACTGATATCACAATCTTATTCAGAAAGGGGTGTGTTCATTGGAAAGTATTCTGTGCGTTGACATTCCGGTGCAGATGATTTCTTGTACCGACACAAACGGAAAAATCACACCAATGAAATTCCGGTTCCGAGACAAAACCGGAGAACTTATCACTGTTACCATAGATAAAGTATTATCAGAGGATCAAGGCAAGAACCGGGTAGGCGTGAATTTCTCCTGCGCTGCCTTTGTTTACGGCACCCAGAAGACATTCAGCCTTTGGTACAACTATTTTGCCCATGAATGGCGGCTGTCCCGCCTGCATGTTTAAATCAATTCCCTAAATGTATCTGCCTGCTGTGACGCCTCCTTGATAGCAGTATCATACCCGGTGAGCGCCGCAAAAGGAGTAAACTGTGCCGCTCTGTCTAAGAGCGGCATCTGCGGATGGCTTGCAGAGACATGATGGGGAAGATGTATGATATCATCATATTTGTGCAGTTCTTCATACCCGTTTTGTTCCCCCTGACGGTCCGGCTCTTCGCACCTGCCTTGTCCCTTCTGGTGGTTAGGCCCTTCGCACTTACCCTGTTCCTTCTGGTGGTTAGGCTCTTCGCACCTGCCTTGTTCCTTCTGGTGCTTAGGCCCTTCGCACCTGCCTTGTTCCTTCTGGCGGCTCGGCTCTTCATACCTGCCTTGTTCCTCCTGATGGCTCGGCTCTCCATAGTTCATGCTTTATGTCCTCCGATTTGACGGTTGCGTTCCATGGTCGTTGCGCCCTCCTGCAGATTCATCCCCTTTACTATGGCATTTTTACCATATTTCTTTTTCACTGAAAGCATGGCCTCCTGCAATTTCCGTTCCTTTGCAAGCCTGGCCGCCTCTGCTTCCCGCTCCTTTTCCAATGCCTCATAGTCAGTAAACAGATCAAGCTGCTCATAGACTGCTGTCTCGTCAGCCTTCCCCTCATCCACCAAATGATTGGCGGCCACCGTGACACGGCGCACCAACAGATTTGGATTTACAATTCGGTCATATAAATCAGTCATGGCCTCCATAATCAGCTTTGTTGAGGAAGTCCGTCGTCCTAAATGAACCGTTCCATGAGCATGTTTCGGGATTTTTCTCCCATGATGATCTATAGTAACCTCTCCTTGATAGGCCTCTTGTATTGCAGGATCCGTTAAATTCTCGATATCATACCCAATCGTAAGCGTCATCTGGTCTGTTACCAGCTTTTTCTCCACCAGATCCAGTACAAGCAAATCTGTCATTTCCCGAACAATCAGTTTCCCTTTTTCAAAATCATATGGACAATGCAGCACTTGTCCGGAGCTTAAACTACTGCTTTCCGGCTGATAGGCTTTGATCAGTTCCATAGTAACAGGCTCCCAGCCCCAAGCATGGTCTATGAGAAGTTCCGCGTTGACTCCGAACAGCCTGTACAAAAGATCTTCATTGTAATATTCCCTGTCTCCTCCCAGGGAACATCGGGCGATATCTCCCATGGTAAACAATCCCACCTCTTCCAGCCGCCTTTGGATTCCATGCCCCACTCTCCAGAAGTCAGTAAGCGGCCTATGGTTCCACAAAAGCCGCCTGTAGCTCACTTCATCCAGTTCCCCTATCCGCACACCGTTTTCATCTGGCGCGGCATGTTTTGCCACAATATCCATTGCCACCTTGCACAAATACAGATTGGTACCGATCCCTGCCGTAGCGGTAATACCTGTAGCAGAGAAAACCTCCTGCACAATTTTCGCCGCCAGTTCCCCGGCAGTCATTTGATAGGTACTCAAATAGTGAGTCACATCCATAAAAACCTCATCAATAGAGTAAACATGAATGTCCTCCGGGGCAATGTACCTTAAGTAAATATTGGTAATAATAGTGCTGTATTCCATATAGAAAGCCATTCGAGGCGGCGCGATTATATAAGCCACTTCCAGCTCCGGATGTTCTTCCAACTCCGGAACAGACCAGGAAGAACCGATAAATTGTCTGCCCGGTGCCCTACTGCGCCTCTCTCTGTTGACCTCCTTCACCCTCTGCACCACCTCAAACAGCCGCGGCCTTCCGGGGATGCCGTAAGCTTTCAAAGCCGGAGATACCGCAAGGCATATGGTCTTCTCCGTCCTCGTCACATCCGCCACTACTAAATTGGTGGTAAGAGGGTCCAACTGCCGTTCCACACACTCCACAGAAGCATAAAAAGATTTTAAATCAATCGCAATATAGAATCTTTCACTCATCCTTTAATGTAATACTCTTCACTCCATAATATTCCGCCATGGTCTGATTTACTAAATGGTCTGTATCAGGGAACAGATCACCGAAATAGGTAATCACGCTTTTATACGGAATTCCCTCTACTGTTACATCTTCCCCCTGGTGCTGTTCAAAATAAGCAATACGTTCCGCCATAAATTCATCCACCATGCGATATTTTCCTGTTATCAGCTCCGCATATACCCACCCAAGATTTGTTTCCCTGACTCCTCTTATTCCCATACTGGCAAAAAGCAAAATTGTCACTGCCAACACATAAAATATCTGCCAGAAATTCTGTCCTTTGGCAAGCCTTTCCATCCGTTCCCTGCACCGCTCTCGCAGCTTTCTATCAATCCACCCCACCCAGTAAAACAGATTGAACAGTATCAGCCAATAATAATTCCAATAATACAAATTGATAATACGCCCCGGCTCATAACCGCCATAAGCATAAGAAGTGGGCATATATTCCGCCAGGAAAAGACCGCCGGATAAAATTGTGGCCAGCAGCGGAAACTTAAACTTACAACCGCTGCCTCTGACCAATGTCCACACAAAAGGCAATAACAGCAAAAATAACAAAACCTGCTGCACATGTGTCCACACACGAAGATTATAAAAGCCATCCCGAAAGGCAATCATCACTGCTTCCACCACCGAAATATCCGCCCTGATACCGTCATGGCTCATATGTGTAAAATTTCCCGGTGCCATGACACTCAATAGCAAGCCCCCTATAGCAGAAATAGTATATGCGCCCAGAATGATCTTATTCTTTTTTCTGTTGAAAACAGATGCTGCAAAATATCCCCCAAGCGTCAACACCTGAAGCAAGCCGGCGAGATAGTTGCCTCCCCCCAGCAGAAAACACACAATACATACAAGATACAAAAGGCTTTTCCTGCACCTGCCATAGCGCTCCCAATCCGTATAGATGCAGGCCGTAAGCGATATCATCAACATAACCCAAGAGTAAAAACCCGTATAATTAGAAGCCCCTGTCCACCAATAAAACGCCTCTTCGGTATACATTGCCCAGAGAAACCAGGCCCATGTGGGCAGGGAAGTCAAAATCAACCACACAGACTTGGGTGCCTTCGCCTGTTTTACCATCAATACATAAGTCAAAGTAAAAACAGAGACCACCAGACCCACGATCAAAAATATCACACCTATGGCATAATACTGATCTCCCCAGATGCCGGGCTGCAATGCCATCAAAAATATGGAAGAATAAGTTCCCTCCCATACCTGCCACTTGTACACCGCATAATCTCCGGCTCTCCTAAGTACCTGCCAAATGCTTCCCGTGGCATCCAATGCCTCCTTACACCACAGACTCATCTCAAAATCATCCGAACACGGCCAAATGTACCTGGCGATATACATAAACGGCAAAACTGTCACTGCCAGTATGATAACCGCGCAAACGGCCGTCCATGTATTGCTGTTTACTTTGATTCTCTTCTCTTTTTTCATCTTATATTTATTTATCCTTGTATGATGCAGTCATAAGCTCATACACCATATTTCCTTTCTTTTTGATTCGTTAAAAAGTCAGACCTTCTATCTTCCAAGGGAAACGTGCCCTCTCACGGAATTACCTCTACCTGTTTTTAATTCACAACAATGCCAATCTTCTTGTTACAAAAGAAAATTACTTGCCGACTTTATTCATTAGTCTACTATATTTTGCATTTTCTTTCAATGAATATTCTCATTTTATCCCCCTGAAAATCCAAAAGGTCTGAACTGCAGACAGATACTGCAAGTCAGACCAAAAAATATTGTATATTCAAAATAGAAACATCCATATCAGGAACAATAATATATTTTCAATCAGCCCCATCCTCTCTATAATGCTTCGCCTGCGCTTCCCATAAATCCCTGTATAGCCCTTCCGACTCTGCCAGTAAATCATGTTGTCCGGTTTGCACCAGACGCCCGTCCTGAAATATAAGAATCTGGTCGCATATCCTGCAGCTGGACAATCTTCCTGTTCCAGTTGCATCGGAATTGTTTTAGCCCTTTCAATTTATAATCTATTTATTATGTTCTAAGGATTAAAACTATATTTCCATAATATCTCTTTTTTTTCAACAGCACCATGACATTTTATGAAAATTCCCCCAATATGCATTAAATATTTCAACAATTTGGAACAATTTCTCTTCATCTGCCCATTACATTTCCCAAAAACCTGAAACATAAGATTATGCTCTTAAAGTCGTTTTATTTTTACCTTATACACCTTCTCATCCCAAGGATGCCGGATAGTGCGGAGGGGTGACAAACAAATACAAATAAAAAAGGGACTTCCTCAATCCTTAAAAGGCTATGACACTAACGGTTATAGTCTTTTTTCATGCGGTAATTACCGTATGAAATGAATTTCTATTCCCCCAAGCGAAGAAATACCCAACAATGATATTCAGCAATTCAAACTCCCGACAAGTAACGAGAAAAAAACATATATAAGCACCGAAACCAATCAATCCATATCACAGGAGGGCAAAGACCATGAATAAAAAGCAGGAACAGCAGA
>CAMWLE010000064.1 GCA_947175015.1 uncultured bacterium | reverse complement strand
GTACTACATCATCCATTATATAGTTTAATACTATACAAGTATATGACATATTTCTACATTTTTCAACTATATTTTTAAAAAATATACGGCATACTCCATAAAAGAAACTGTTCAAACATAAATAACTTTATTTCCTGTGATTTCGACAGCCCTTTCTACCTGAAAAAATAGAAGACCTTTACAAAAATACACAAACCCATAACCAGATTCAAGTCAAAAAAACAAGCTACAAACATATTATAATTGGATAAAATTATGTTACATTTCATAAGTTCTTGTATAATAATGATATAAAACCCTTTTTAATAATTTTATAAAATAAACTAATGTGACAAAAGATTTTCACTATTTTGATTTGTTTCACTTTTTTAATTTGTGTGCCCGTAAAGCGGGCAGATGGGAGTTAATGTGGCTAATCGAATTCGAGAATTACGTTATGAAAAAAGAATCACTCAGCTTCAGCTTAGTATTGTTTTGGGTGTCACCCAGGAAACCATCAGTGCCTATGAGCATAATCGGCATTTGCCAAGCCTTACCGCCCTAATCAAGATGTCAGAGATATTTGATGCCAGTCTGGATTATATTATTGGTCTGTCCGATGTGCGGCATATTATGGCGCAATCGGATAATCTGACTGATGTCGAACAAAAAACCACTCTTCTGAATTATTATAGAAAATTGGGAAGCAGAAACAAAGAAAAGTTGATTGCATATGCCCAGGGACTTTCAGATTCTGAAAAAGAATAAAGCAGCAGGCAGATGTATTGATTATCTGCCTGCTGCCCATACCATTGTATCATTTCCGTCTGTCTGTGCTGCTTTCTTCGGGAAGATTATAATGATATTCCTTATACTTCACAAAACTCAGTCGATCACTTTAATACTCTCAATCACCGGCTGACTCTCCGCTGCCACTGTTCCCATTTCGTCAATGGTGGGCAGCTTCGCCTCACAAATGGCATCCACCACATCCATACCCTCGGTTACATAGCCAAAGCATGCGTACTGTCCATCCAAAACTGTACTGTCCTTATGTACAATAAAGAACTGCGAGCTGGCGCTGTCATTGGCCGTGGAACGTGCCATGGAAATTGCCCCTCTTGTATGGGACAGATCATTTTCCACACCATTTATAGCAAACTCTCCCTTAATCTTCTCGTCAGAACCTCCCATGCCAGTCCCTAACGGATCTCCGCCCTGCATCATAAAATTTTCTACAATCCGATGAAAGGTAAGCCCGTCATAAAAGCCATCTCCTGCCAGCTTCAGGAAATTTTCCACCGTGATAGGTGCCTTGTCCCCATACAATTCTACGGAAATTTTGCCATAGTCCTTAATGGTAATCTCTACATGATGTGTCCCCACATTCTCCGTCTTGTTCTCATCCTCCTGGGTATCCCCACAGGCAACCAGCATCAATAGCATAACTACTGCCAAAATACTGCAAATCAACTTTTTACTCATAATGACTCCCTTCTTACATTTCCATATAAATTACTCTGCTGCCTGCAACAACTATTTGTAATCCCTTATAATCCAACAAAGACATATATAAGAGAAACAGAACAGACATACAAAGACAGAAGCTCTGAGACCGCCCTGTTCCAAACAGTCTCAGAACTCCTGCTGCTTTCCTGCTCAAAATTAACCTTCTAACTTCATTCCTCATGCTGCATGAAGCACACTGGTTCCGACCTGATATACTGAAATAAGATTAGTAATCAAATCGTCAGGTTAAAATGATTTCCCACAGGACCATAGGTTTCATCCTTCACCTTATCCCAATCCACCTGGCCAATCTTCTCTGCCAGTTCTTCCACTGATGAAGCGAACACAGTAGTACGCTTACCTGGCCTCTCTAACGGCCTGTTCCGCCTGTCCTCCTGCTCTGCCTTCTTCGCTTCCTTTGCAGCCGCTCTATTGTCCTCGCGGCGCTGCTCTATGCGCTCACGCTGCTTCTCACTGCTCTTCTCCAGTTCTGCGAAAAAGGAAACTTCACCATCCTTGCCGATGGCCATGCCCACCCGTGTCACATTTTTGCCTTCTTCTCCCAACTGATTCTTCATATCATCCAGTTTGGATACAGCTTCATCCAACGTTTTCAGGTTCTTCTCCTTGACGCTGTCATCTGCCGCCATCTTCTCCAGCTCTTCAGGTGTCAGCAAAGTACTGTAATCACTGGTACCCTTGGACAAATACGCTGCTGCTTCCTCTTCTGTCTCATAATCAGCCACCATAAAGTCCATATTGCTGTACTTCTTCTGCAAATCCTTCAACAGCTTCTGCGCCGCCTTACTCAATGTCGGCGTCTTATCTTCTTTTGCAGCAACCGCATTTCTTGTATTCGCCGCCTTTGTATTGGACGTATTTCTTCCCGCCTGCGCTGCTTTCTCATAGACATTGTTCTGATACCCGTTATAGGTTCCGATTTTCTGCATTGTCTCGCCCTCCATAGCTTTTCCCTGCACCATTTTATTACCATCCGCCTGGAAATCGAACATTTTCTAATGCCAGCCAAATAGTCATCTATACCATGTACCCTTTTACAGATAAGAAACCATAAGGTTCATAGAAAGAATACTGTCATGGTGCCATAAAATCCGTTTCCATTTTGCTGCCTGTCTTCCGCTTTGGCGCCACTCAACATTGACAAACACCGCCAAACCGTAATCCACCTATTCACTATTTCGGCATAATATGGAAAAACTTTAGAGGCATACACAAAGAACCTAATCCGAAAAGCAGATCCCAATCTGTGCGGTCGTCCTTAACGTTAGCTCCCATCCCAGCAAGCATGTTTTATTGAGCTTCATAAATAAGTGGATACATAATCTATAAAAACAAACGAAGAATCCAAATATAGTATTTGCACCTATTAGATTGTATAAAAAAATTCACACGATAGCAACCGTTCCTGCTATGATTGTATTCCCCTCAGCACCTCTTCATAAAATCATGTTTTACCTCCAGGAAATTCCGTATCTGCATCAAGATATAAAAAAGAACCGCTCTGGCCTCAAACTCTTCCCTGCTTTCCGGCAGCTGCTCCTCCTTCATGCGCATAAACAGCAATTCCATCTCTTCCAACAACCCGGACACCGTATTATCCTTATGGTAATCTTGCTCTATCCGCGCAAGCAATGCCGCCACCTGCTCCGCCTGTTCCGGAAGCTGTTCTATCCTTTTGATATTTTCATGTACTTCCCTGAGAATCACACTCTGCCGCTCCCGCATTTTGATATAATCAAGCTCATAAGTATCCTTACGAAACATTGCATTATTATAATTTTCAGCAGCACAAAGCTTTGCCGCCTCTAATGCTTCTTCCAACCGCCCAAAACAGTCTGAACCATATTCGCTTCTATCCTCTCGCAACAGCCACCAGGCCATTCTCTTGAGAATCCCTTTGATCTGATTATCCGCTTCTTCTGCCAGTTTTGCAAACACTGCATCTTGCCTGTGAAGATGCAAATTAACCAAAATCCCCACAACTGTGCCGATGAAAAAAAGTAATATTTCATTGCAAAGCATTCCCACTCCCATATTCTGCTCCGTAAGAAAATGCGTGATCAGCACAGAATCCATAGCGATTGCTTCCTGCCAGCCCGCACTCAAACATATCATGGCAAAAAGCAGCAAATATACCGCAAATCCCCCAAGACCATATCCCAGCACAGAGAAACACAGTGCCCCCAATGCCAGCGCACAGAGAAATGCCAATCCTCTATTGACAGCACTTTGAAAAGTTTCGCGCTTGGTATTTCGTATGCTTAGTACCGTAATAATACCCGCCGAAGCAGAATACTTTAGACCAAGCTCTCCCGCAATGGCAATGGCCATCACTGCTGCCACAGCAATCTTAAAACTTGTAAAAAAATGTACCTTCCATTTCATTCTGCTCCTGCTCCCCTTCATAATTACCACCATCTTTCATCAACAATGCCATCGCCACCACCTTCAGCTCTTTCGCCCATTACCACTGCCACCACCTTCAACTCTTTCACCCACTACCACTGTTTTTCCTCATCCTCACTGCATTCACTCACTATGCCCGTTCTCTCCACTTCACCGCTTTCTATCATAACGTACAACCCAGCCAAAATCAATTGTAACAGGTTAGAATCAATGAGAAATACAAGAATTATCAGCTCTTATTTCAGAAGAAAAGTATTCCCAAATAGCTCCCATTATTATATACTATCAATGAGACAATTAAGAAATCTCATATAAAATCTCATATGAAATTTCATGCAAAAGTACAACTGTCATAAAATTACTGTATCAGGGAGGAATATCATCATGGAAAATCAACTGATAAAACAATTACAGGAAGTAATGCCCAGCGGTATGCAGATACCCGAAGAAATAAAAATATTATATCAATATATCGAATCTAACGGGCTATATACAGACAACAACGGGCTGCGATATGGATTTCTGTATCCTGAAGATAAATTGCAGAAAAGCTGGAAGGAATATGTGCGGGACGGCCAGACGATATATGAGAGAGACGGCGGCACTATGATTACATTTGCCGCAGGCGGCTCGGCAAATCTAAAAGCCTGGTTTAAACTCGATGAAAGCAAGACAGCAGAACTACGAGAGCTGGAACAAAAACTATGCGTCTTTGCCCAAACCGGTTATGAGGATTCTCAGAGCGCATTTTGGCTGACAGAGCAAGGCACCCTGAAAATAGTTCACATGGGTTCCGGATCAGGTTCCACCCTGGCCTGTGTATTAGCAGATAACGCATTGGATTTCATAAGATTGCTTGCAATTGGATATGATGAAATATGTTGGGCTGAAGATTTCCCATATCCACCCAACGAAATTCCGTACCCGGATGTAATCGTAAAACCAAATACAGAATTCCAAAATTGGGTGATGCAGACATTTCATGTCGAAATCCCAAGAACTGCCCTGGAAATCGTAAAATATCCCGCACGCATGGAAATGGATACCTCGGAAGATGAATTTTTCAACTGGATTTGGAAATTTTAACAACTCCATTTCCTAACAATCCCATTTCATTTACACCTGCCGTTCCCCTCCTGCCAAAACAGCAACGAGCAGGAACGGCAAGCACTTCCTTTCAGGCTTTCACTTTCCATCTCTCTAATGTAGGGAAATACGCCATCAGCATCTTCTTAGCTTCTTCTTTCGTCTTGGCGCGTCCTCCCTCCACCTCAAAGGGTGCGCAGAATTCTACCATTTCTTCCACTGTACATTTCTGAGCAAATTCGCCATCCTTGAAACAATAGCAGCAATACTTGTCATTGCTGCTGCCGTCCTGGTTGGTTCCATACTGCTCCGCCTGCATGGGCATTCCGCAGCTCTGGCAGATTTTCAGGTTCTCCTGTTTCTGGTTCTGTGTCTGATGTTCCATCTTGTTATCCTCCGTTCTAATTGCGCCACTTCTTGGACGCTCTGTTATAAGTTTTTACAAGAGAAGAATAACATATTTAATATGACATCTGCATGTCATATTAAATTTCATTTTTTCTTTTACATTTCATCCAAATACAACTGCATCTTCCCTAACGGTTTTCATTACAGATTTTATTATATGATTCAATTTCATGCTATTGTTCAGCAGAATACATTTCTGCCATATAACGAATCCTTTGAACCAGCTCATGCCGCACGAAAGCAGGCTCCAGCACTCTCACAGACGGTCCGAAGGACAATATCAACCCATAAATCCAATCATCCGGGAAACAATACATTCGTATTTCAAAATCCCCTGATGGCAGTATAGTAATCTCTTCCTCTTCAAATCTGTCGTATATTCGATATGCCTCTTTTTTATCTATTTGCAGCACGATTTGCGGACATGGTGGTCCAATTTCCAATGTCTTCATGGCAGGCGCTTCCACCTCGCATCTGCTTTCTTGAGCGCTCCCCTGCCCGTTTTCCATCATCTCCTGTATCCCCCAATCAGTCCCCGGCCTTCCCAAGCGGCTCTCATCTGCCTCAAATACCTCATCCAATACCTTGACCCGTTTCATCCGCATTACCTTAAACAGGCGCATTGCCTCCCTGACACGACAAAATGCCCTCACATACCATGTATAATCCTTGAACAGAAGCTGCACCGGCTCCACTGCACGGCTGCTCATTGCTCCGGACTGTCCGTAATAATCAAACACCAACACATGCCTGTTGAGAATTGCCTCCTTAATCTGCACAAACAATTCCTTCCGTCTGCCGCTCCAATCGGAAAAATCAATTGACACCCAATTCATCGGCTCTGTCTTAAAAAAATCCCCCAGCTTACAGAGAATTTCCCCCTCATCGCCGGCTCCGGTTTCTTCCAGACTTGCCAATGCCGCAAGAATCCTCACCTGCTCTTCTCCGGAAATCAGCAGCTTATCCAACACAAAACGCTCCGTCAAGCTAATGCCTCCGCCCTTCCCCTTGCGGGCATAGACCGGAATCCCGGCCATACTTAGATTCTCCACATCCCTGTAAATGGTACGCACAGACACTTCAAAACGCTCGGCTAATTCCCCTGCCGTCACCGTTCCCTTATTTAATAAAATGTAGATAATCCCCAACAATCGGTTTATCATCCCATCTCCTTCCGCAGCACCAGTCCGGCAGAAAATGTCCACCTTTCCTCCACAAATCCTGCTGCCCGCAAATACCTACGCTTCCTTCAGTTCCAATTCCACCGGACAGTGATCGGAACCCTGGATGTCCGCATGAATCTTCGCATCCACCAGCCGCTCCTTCAAGCGCTCTGAAACCACAAAATAATCAATACGCCATCCTGCATTCTTCGCTCTTGCCTGGAACATGTAAGACCACCAGGAATACGCCTCCTTTACCTCCGGATAAAAATAGCGGAAAGAATCTACAAATCCACTCTCCAACACCTTGCCGAAACACTTCCTCTCATCATCCGTGAACCCGGCATTGTTGTGGTTCGTTTTGGGATTCTTCAAATCAATCTCCTGATGCGCCACATTTAAATCCCCACAATAAATCACAGGCTTGCTCTCATCCAGCCCCTTAATATATTTCAGGAAAGCCGCTTCCCATTCCTTACGGTATTCAAGTCTGGTCAGCTCCCTTTGGGAATTCGGGACATAAACCGTTACCACATAATAATCCTCGAATTCCGCCGTAATCACACGCCCCTCATGGTCATGTTCTTCCACCCCGATGCCATAGATTACCTTTAGAGGCTCTTTCTTCGTAAAAAGCGCCGTACCGGAATATCCCTTCTTCTCCGCATAATTCCAATATTGATAATACCCTGGCAATTCCAACGAAATCTGTCCCTCCTGCAGCTTTGTCTCCTGTAAACAGAACACATCCGCATCCGCCTGCCGGAAAAAATCCATAAACCCCTTCTGCATGCAGGCACGCAGCCCATTTACATTCCATGAAATCATTTTCATACTCATACTTCTATTTCCTCCTGTCTGTTTCTGTGTTTATCATTATCATCTGCTTTCACTTCCATGTCACCTTACAGCAGCGCCCCTCCCAAAGCCCATAACTCATCTTCTACTGCTTCGACATTTTATAATTCCTTCATCTCCATGCTTCATTGCTTTTCTCCCTGCGTCCAAAGTTTATTATAAAGGAAAACCTCTAAAACCACAATATAAGAATCAACACTGTTTATCCCGCTTATCCAACCAGTTACTTTTCATGGCTTCGCTGTTCACTCTGTGACCAGTAACAAACCTTCTGCGAAGGCTTGAGACACAGAGAATCGCATTGAGAAAAGGACATTCACAAAAGCAGCGATTTCGCGTATGCTGTCTCGCAATAATCGCAAGGCAGCACACCACACCAAAACATTCCCGTGGATTTCTTCTCCTATCTGTGTTATACTAAACCCCAATGGACTTTTGACTTCACGACACCATGTAACAAATTCCCATACATTAAAATCACTATAGACAGGAGGCACTATGGCAGCACCACTTCAGCAAAAAAAGCTATTCTTATTTGACATAGACGGCACCATTGCCGTAGGCGACACCCTTTTTGAAGGCAGCGCCGCATTACTTCACCACATTGACGCAATCGGCGGAAAGGCATATTTCATCACCAATAATTCCACTTTAAGCGGCAGAGATTATGTGGAGAAATTCCGCAGAGCCTTCCATTTGGAGACTTCGGAAGAACAATTCATTACCTCCGGCTATATGACCATCCGCTTTCTCACGGAGCACTATGCTCACAGCAAAATATATGTGATGGGCACTGCTTCTTTTATCAAAGAACTTCGTAAATGCGGCCTGCACGTTACCGAGACGGCAGAAGATAATATCTCCTGCGCTGTTGTGGCTTATGACAGCGAACTGAATTATCAGAAATTGGTACAAACCTGCAAAGTGCTTTCCGTCACGGATATTCCCTTCTATGCCACTAACCCTGACCTTTGCTGTCCTGTGGATTTTGGATTTATCCCCGACTGCGGCGCCATCTGCAATATGATTGCGGATTCCGTGGGAAGACATCCCGTGTATCTGGGCAAACCCAATCGCTCCATGGTGGACCTGTGCCTGTCCTTATCCGGTTTTTCCCCGGAAGAAACCCTCGTGGTGGGCGACAGGCTCTACACCGATATCGCCTGTGGCATCAACGGCGGTGTAGATACCTGTGTTGTCTTTACCGGAGAAGCCAGGCCTGAACACCTGGCAAACACTCCCTACCCCGCTGACTACTGCTTTACCAACATAAGAGAACTGCTAAAAGCGATAACAACAAAGGAGCACGAAAAATGATACCTGTATTTACTACATGTCATCTCATTGTTTTTAAAAAGGAATGTTGAGAAAGAATCCCTCTCTCAACATTCCCTTATCTTGGTATTCCTTGTTTCTTCCTATCTTACCTGGGCATTACTCCCTTTCTCATCCCTCACCCTGGTATTCCTCGTTCTATCACCCCGAATCCCAACGGATAAGGCCCCGTATGCACACCAATGGTTGCACCGATCTGTAAGAGCAGAATCTCTTTCACCGCGTACCCCTTGCTCCGCAGGACTTCCATAGCGTGCTCCCGGAAGGCCGCCCCTTCTTCCATGTCATAGCCAAATCCCACTGCTATGCTGTAATTATCAATTCCTTTCCCGCTTTCAGCCAGATAATCCATCAACAGTCCGATCGTCTTCTCTGTTGTATGCTTCCTGCCCCTGCCAATGCCTGAAGGGAATATCTCCCCCTGCTTTAATGTGATAATAGGCCGAATTCCCAACACACTGCCTGCCACGGCTGCCACTTTTCCAATGCGTCCGCCATGCTGCAGGTATTCCATATTGCCCACCGTAAAGAAAATCCTTCCTGTACTCTTGATTTCCTCCAGCCTGGCCACCGTCTCTTCATATCCCATGCCACTGTCACGCATTGCAGCCGCCTCCAGCACATACTGCCCCTGTAGTACCGTGTCCACAGTGGAATCGATCACTGTAATCTGCGCCTGCGGATTCGCCTCCAGCATCATTTCCCTGGCATTCAACGCTGACTGCATGGAACCGCTGAATTTCGTGGTAATGCAAATGCAGATAACAGGAATCCCCGCCTGGACATAGGGCTGAAATACTTCTGCATAATCCTGTGCAGAAGGCATGGAAGACTTGGGATACACCCCTTTTCGTTCCACCATCTGCTGATAAAAATCTCTGATTCCAATCTCTACATTCTCTTTGAGATAATTTGTATCATCAAAAGAAACATAAAAAGGAACCACTGTGATGTTTTTCTCCTTCGCCAGTTCCACTGGCAGATCACAGGAACCGTCGCTGACGATTTGGAAAGATGAATTTTCCTGGAATGCTTTGTTCATATGGTACTTACCTTTCGTATCTGATTTTGTTACAGTCTGCGCTGCCATTCCGTTTTCCGCTGACCCGAAACACTTTTCTAATAGACAGAATACCACTTTTGTACAAAAATATCAACATGTAGTTTTCAAAACTATTTGCTGCGATTTTCGGACATATTGCTATTCACTTCCAATATCAGTAAATGTAACAAACACTGCCTTGTATATTTAGGACTTTCCATTTTTATCCCTTTGGGTGTATAATGGACCCAAAACAGTCCTGAAACGACAATGCCTGGAAGAAAGTGCCTTAATCCTGCTTGTCCCAAGCATCATGAACATCCTTGTCTGCCTGGCCTCTCCTCTTGCCGATGCCATCAGATATGAACTGCCTACGGTTGCCTCGGTGCCGTTGCTGATTGGATGGACTTATTATTCCCTCTGCCGGCCCGCCACTCCGGAAGCCCCACAGGAAACACCCAATGACATTTCGTGAAACTTTTTCATCATTAAAATAAGCCCATTACTCTCTTCCATTGAGTAATGAGCTTATTTTATCTAACCATAATGTGTGTTAAACCTGCCTGTTGCGATATTTGATGTCCAGAAAAGCATTTCTGTTATTTTTAAACATTTGTATATAATCATTTCCCACCAGAATATGGGGATATCGTCCATATAGTTCCATAAACTTCGGAAGCGTCTTTTCCCTCACAATGGTTTTGACTACCGTTCCATCCAGAAGTCCGAGACAAAGATAGAAGGTCTCAAATCTTTTGGAACGCCATGACTCGCTGTATACCAGAACAATTTTATCATGCTCCACTGGAATATAGTCCATGCTTTCGCCAAATGTCCATTTTCTGCCAATCCAGACATCCTCTAATTGTTCTGCTGTTTCAAAGTCACTTTCCAACTGTTCCATGGTCACACTTGGATTTGCCGCCAGATAACACTTCACCTTCTTTCTCACGGAATGTTTGAGATGATTAATCACAATCAGCACATCAATTACAATAAAAAACAGCGCAAATAAACAAATGATATAAGTATCGCTTATGGACTCTGCCTTTACAGAATCCGGAACCGATCCGAGCAGCGCCTGAATGGCTGTAGGCGCAAATTTTATCAGAACAATTAACGGTATGACTCCGATAATTAAGGAGAGAAGTATCACGTCCCGCCATACTTTTACAGTCAGTTTTTTTATCATATTTCGTATCCTCCAGTCTCTCAAAGTGCTGTTTTCCCTACCCGGACTTATGTTGACAATTATAGCAGAGAACATCGGGTAATTCAATGTTTTTGTCCAACCTCGGTAGTGTAACTTTACCTGAGGATTCCAATGGCAGACTTTCCCTTGTCTTTACAGCCACTGGTTCAGCAGACATCAACAGATGATACATTATATATAAAAAATTTCTAAAAAAACTGTTGACATCCGCTCATAACATGCTTATACTAAATAAAGATTCGTAGTAAATAAAAAAGAAAGAAAGGAGGCAATTAGAATGATGTTGAATCGAATCGGTACAAAAATCCATAAAGCATCACAATCAAATAATTACAAAATTGTCTCCTGGGATATTGCGACTTGAATTCATCAACATCCTTTGCCTGTATCTGACAGGCGGTACATACACAAAGGGCAGTGCATACACAAAGGGCAGTGCATACGCGAAAGACAGTACATATACCAATCCGTGTACTGTGTAAAACTTCTTTCTGCAGTGCGGAATTTCTGCCAATGTATGAAGTATCTGCAGTGTACGAATATGTAGTAAGGTATCAAATCCGTACATTTGTATGTGAAAAGGTATTATGATGTATGAGCCATGACTTCCATTGGGGGCCATGGCTTTTTTGTCGCTATCCGGGAGTATGTAACAATTCATTCATGGGAAGTCAATCCCATAACTGAGCTGTTACAGGAGTTTGAAATGGAGGGAGAAATGAATTTACCGAACAGTTTTGTCAGCGTTGTCCGGAAATATGGAATTGAAAAAAGCGAAATCATTTTCGCAGCAACCGCAGACTTTGATGCGGAATATCGCTTTGCGGATTCCATTGCAGCGCTCACCAAAGAAAAGCTTATTCTGGCAGCTTACCCTTATGTGGAGAAGGCAGAATACGACTTCGGCGGCTACGGCGGCTGGCAAGTGAATGTATCATCGAAATCTGATCGTCCTGCATTGGCAGAAGAACCTGCGATACAGATTTTCCATCTGAAAGATGTGGAAAACATGGAGGTGCTCCGCCAGGTTGCCACCGGCGTCCTCTTGGTCAAAATCAATGGTCTGGAACAGAACCTCTGCCACTTTTCCAATACCAGAATGGAAGCTTTTCTGAGGCTCTGCCGCCTGCAGGGAAAATTGAAAAAAGGAGAAGAAATCACTGCGGAAGACCTGGATGTGAAGAAGGGGAAAGAATGCTGTCCAAAATGCGGTATGATTTACCCTGACCAGGAGCGAAAGGTCTGTCCAAAATGTATGGATAAAAAATCTATCCTGCTCCGGGTCATGTCCTATTTTAAACCCTACAAAAAGTACCTGGCCGTAATGATGCTGTGCTATCTGGGTACGGCAGTGCTGAATCTGGTATGGCCCTACTTAAGCGGAACCATTCTCTACGACAGGGTACTGGCAAAAGATGAGAATTTCCTGTCTTTGCTGCATCTTCCGGCGGGACGCTATGTGACTGCACTGACTATGTTAGTACTTTCCATGATCGTGACCAAGGTCATCATCCAGGGTTTGGGTATCCTGCAGGGTGTGCTGACCGCCAAAATTGCACCGGAAGTAGTGGCAAAGCTGAAAAGTCAGGTATTTACTTCCATGGGACAGCTTTCCATCAGCTTCTACTCCAGACGGCAGACCGGCGGCCTTATGACCCGTGTCTCCGATGACGCGGAGGAAATATCCAGCTTTTTTATTGATGGGATTCCTTATTTCTTTATCAATGTGGGAAATATCCTGGCTACCACCATTATTATGTTTTGTCTCAACCCACTGCTGGCACTGGTCTCTGTGATATTGATGCCCGTACTGGTCGTCATCAGCTACCGCATGATGCCCCATCTATGGCATTACTACGGCAAACGCCATCGCGCCAACCGGCGTCTCAAGGGACAGATGAATGAGAACTTCACCGGCGCCCGCGTGGTAAAAGCTTTTGGACAACAGGAACAGGAAATGACACGTTTTTCCAAGAGCAACACCAAAGTGAGAACAGCGGAAATGGATCTTGCCCGCTATGACAATAAATTTTTTGCTTTATATTGTACCGTAGAGGATACCATCAGCTTCCTGGTATGGGCTGTTGGCGGCGCCTTGATGATCAGCGGATCTAATATTGAGTTAGGACTTCTGCTGACCTTTTCCGGATATGTGGGACAGTTGAAAGGTCCGCTGGAATTTATGTCCCGTATCATACGTTGGTATACCAACTGCATGAATTCGGCACAGCGTATGTTTGAAATCATTGATGCGGTACCTGAAGTAAAGGAATCGCCCAATCCCCTTCGTCCGGAATCTTTCCGTGGTGAAATCGAGCTGAAAAATGTCACCTTTGGTTATGAAGCCCATAAACCCATTTTGAAAGATATCAGCTTTCATGTGGAAGCCGGGGAAGTCTTCGGCATTGTGGGACGTTCCGGCGCAGGGAAATCCACTTTGGTGAACCTGATTTCCCGTCTCTATGATACACAGGAAGGCGAAGTATTGGTGGATGGTGTCAATGTAAAACAATATGGCTTCCATGAACTGCGTAAAAATGTGGCAATGGTATCCCAGGAGACTTATATTTTCATGGGTACAGTCGCCGAAAATATTGCGTATGCCAGGCCGGATGCCACTAGAGAAGAAATCATCCGGGCAGCAGTCCAGGCCAATGCACACGATTTTATCTGCAAAATGCCGGAAGGCTATGATACCCTTTTGGGTTCTTCCAGCCGATCCCTGTCCGGCGGCGAAAAGCAGCGGATTTCCATTGCGCGGGCAATCTTGGCAGACCCTAAGATTCTGATACTGGACGAAGCCACTTCCGCAGTGGACACAGAGACGGAACTGGCCATCCAGAAATCTCTGGAACGACTGGAAAAAGGACGGACAGTGCTCTCCATTGCCCACCGCCTCTCCACTCTGCGCAATGCCACACATTTAATCGTGTTGGATGACGGAAAGCTTACGGAATCAGGAACTCATGAAGAATTGCTGGCCAAAAAAGGAACCTTTTACAAACTCAGCGAGCTGCAGACTAAAGCGCTGGCTATGCGAGGAATTGAATAAGTAATATGTAATACAGATACGGAACTGGAATCAGCATATGCCCGCACAGTGCCATTGCGCACAAATGCGCAAGAACAATTTATGGACGCATGCACTTCGCGGACGGAAATTGTTCTAAATTGCATGGGTACAGGGCGGGCATATGCGGAACTGGAAATAGTAACAGCCCATCCAACACCATTGCGCACAAATGCGCAAGAACAGTTTACAGGCGCATGTACTTTGCGACTGGAAATTGTTCCAGGTTGCATGGGTGTCGGATGGGCTGTTACGGAACTGGAATCAGCATATGCCCGCACAGTGCCATTGCGCACAAATGCGCAAGAACAATTTATGGACGCATGCACTTCGCGGACGGAAATTGTTCTAAATTGCATGGGTACGGGGCGGGCATATGCGGAACTGGAATAGGAGGACCTTATGGAAGGAAATGAGAATAATACGCAGGATTTGTTGGACCTGCAGGAATTTGATGAGGAAGCGTTGAAAGCAGAATCCGCGGAACTTTTGGAAATGCGGTTTTTAAATGGCGAAAATGCCACATTCTGTCGAACAGACGGCGGTTTTGTCTCTTTGAAGACAAAGGACGCAGAAGGAAACACTGCTAAAGAATATGCGCGGGTAGGGGTATATCTGACATTCCCCCTGACCAACCCGGAAGAATTTATTTCCATACGTGAAGCAGATGAAAAAGCAAAAGAAATCGGCATGGTTGAGAAACTTGCAGCGCTGCCCAAGGATCAGCAGGAAATGCTGCGGGAGCAGATCAAACTGCGCTATTTTATGCCTGTAATCACCAAAGTACTGGACATCAAGGATGAATATGGCTATGCCTACTGGAATGTGGTGACTACCTTTGGAAGCTGCCGCTTTACCACCCAGATGAGCGGAGATGCCGTAATACATCTCAGTGATTCCAGATTGCTGGTGACAGACATTGACGGAAACCGTTATGAGATTCCTGATTTTTATCAACTCGGTGTTATGGAGCGGAAAAAACTGGATCTGTTCATTTAAGGAAATGCCGCAAAGAGACTGCTGGCTTAAAAGCCAGAAGCTCGCCCTGCGGCAGACTTCCAAAATATATTAAAAGAACTGGCGAGGTATTTATGAAACTATTATATACATTAAATGAGGCTCAAATGCATGCCCTTGCGCTGAGCCAAGAGGAAGAGCTTCGATATTGTGTTCCGGTAGATCTTGTGTACGACAATGGCACAAAACAGGCAAAAGAAGCTTATGCAGACACCGTCTGGCTTGTAGTGACAACAGCGCGTTTCGTTGTGCTGACCGAGACAAAGATCACCGCCTCCTTCCTTTTGGCAGACTGCGAGAAAATCAAATGCGAACACCAGGTAAACAGCGGCATTGTCACTATCACAAAAAAGCCGCTCCACCACGACATGCAGAATTTATCAACACAGAGCATCCCATCTAAGAGCAGTTCCCCTGTGAAGGAAACGAACGTATCTGATACCCCTTCCGACAGAGAAGCTTCTCCGGCTGTTACCAAAGCCACTTCAGTGGAATGCGAAGAACGTACAGACAGCAAGAGCAACGGTATTGCGGAAGCCATGGGCAGAGATACCGCGGAAACCATGTATGAGACCATATGTGCCGCACGTTTCTCCATGAAACACATTGTCAGGGTTGCCTATGTAGTCCGGGGCGCCCAGGCCATTATCACCGCTCTGCATAAAGGACAACGTCCCCAGGATGCCGAATTGGTGTGCAGCCTGGAATATGAGAAATATTGTGAGAAATGCGGCCGCGCGCTTCCTGGCACAAGTAAATGCCCTTATTGTGAGGGCAAAGCGGATATTTTAAGGAAATTCATGTCCCTTTGCGGCGAGTATGTGGGAAAACTACTGCTAATCTCCCTGCTGATGGCGCTGATTGCAGCGGTGAATCTGGTGACACCCATGATACAACGCAATTTTATTGACAATGCTCTGGCTTCCGGAACAGGTAGCTGGGCAGATTTATGGCTGTTTGTAGGGATTAGCTTTTTCCTTCTGGTTGCCCGTATTTTGCTGGAAGTATATCGTTATTGGCAATGTGTGGCTCTGGGTTCCGCCTTAAGCATGACCTTACGAAGCAAACTTTATTACAAAATTCAGTCACTTTCCCTTTCCTTTATCAACAATCGAAAGCCTGGAGAGCTGATGAACCGTGTTGCCAGAGATACAAACCAGATACGGGGCTTCATGGAGGAAGTCTTCGGAGATATGTTTTCCACCTTACTTACCATGATCGTATCTTTGGTGATGATGCTTCTCATCAGTTGGAAAATGACCTTGTTATCCTTTGTATTCATTGTGATTGTGTTCGTGACTATTAAAGCATTCTGGCACCATATACACACCATTTTCCACAAACAATGGCTGAAAGCAGATGACCTGGCCAGCAGCCTGCAGGATATTATTTCCGGAATGCGTGTGGTGAAATCTTTCGGCAAGGAAGAACGGGAATCCGCCCGTTTCCGGAAAAAGACAGAAGAATTTGCCGCCATCAGCAAAAAAAATGAGACCTTCTGGGCTATTTTCTTTCCCATTATGACCTTTTTACTTGGGGCAGGCACTTATATTGCCGTGTATTTTGGGGGAATTGATGTGCTGAACGGAACCATGACCGTGGGACAATTGGTACAGTTTATTACCTATGCCGGCTACCTCTTCGGCCCTTTGAGCTGGATGACCCATCTGCCGAGAGCTGTGATGCAGATGATCACCAGCCTGAACCGTATCTATGATGTATTGGATGAACAACCCCAGATTGCAGACCAGGAAGATAGCAAGTCCTTCCCCATCCAGGGTGCTTTCACCTTTGAAGATGTCTCCTTTGGCTATCATACCTATGAACCGGTATTGGAAAATATCAATTTTGAAGTAAAACCCGGCGAGATGATCGGACTGGTAGGCGCTTCCGGCACAGGGAAATCCACATTGATCAATCTGATTATGCGACTATATGATGTGGACCAGGGCAAGATTACCCTGGACGGCACAGATCTGCGTAAGGTTGGTACGGAAAGCCTTCACTCTCAGATCGGCGTAGTGCTTCAGGAGACCTTCCTGTTCTCCGGCAGCATCCTGGCCAACATCCGCTTTGCCAGACAGAACGCTTCTCTGGCAGAGGTAATTCAGGCGGCCAAAGCTGCCAATGCCCATGATTTTATCTGCAAGACTCCTGATGGGTATAACACCTATGTAGGGGAACATGGCTATAATTTGTCCGGCGGTGAACGGCAGCGAATCGCTATTGCCAGGGCAATTTTAAACAATCCAAGGCTGTTGATCCTGGATGAAGCCACTTCCGCTCTGGATACCGAAAGCGAATTTTTAATCCAACAGGCCCTTGATCGACTGGTAAAGGGCAGAACCACCTTTGCCATCGCCCACAGGCTCTCCACTCTGCGTAACGCAGATAGATTAGTAGTGATTGACAAGCATGGCATTGCGGAAATTGGTACCCATAATGAATTGCTGGAGAAAAAAGGCATATATTATGGACTGGTGACCGCCCAACTGCAAATGGCCGAGGGAAATTAATCCCTCGGCTTTTGTGCAAGGAAGCACCAAACGACTTGCAGCATCGTAAATGAATGGAAATAAGTGAAAATTAATTTGTCGAAAACGCCAACCTTTTTATACTTGCCCCCACTATATAGATATCAGCGCTGAGTTAATGATTACCATGTTATTGATACTAAATCATGCAGGAAATGAAATGGATAAACAAAAAACAGACAGCATTGTAACAGAATATTTTCATAAAATTTATGGCTTTGCCATCAAAAAGTCTTTTTCTTATGATGAAGCGGAAGACTTGTGTTCGGATATCATACAGGAAGTCTATATTTCCCTGCTGAAAGCGGAGGAAATCTTCAACCTGGAAGGCTATATCTGGCGTATTTGTGAACACACTTATTCCAAATATGTCTCCTTGAAGAAGAAGCATATGGGCATTTCCCTGAACGGTGATACCTTTTCGTTACAGCCGGAACCCTCTTACTATGACAATTATGATTATCTGTTGGAGGATGAAGGGGAAAGTCTGCGCAAGCTACGCCTGGAAATCGCATTTCTGACAAAACAGCGTCGGGAAATTGTTTATCTGTTTTATTACAAAAATATGGCAATTGCTGATATCTCTCATAAAATGCAGATGCCGGAAGGCACTGTGAAATGGCATTTAAACAAAGCAAGAAAAGAATTAAAGGAGGGCTTTACTATGGAAAGAACCATTGGCAAATTAGGAATCAATCCCGTCGTCGCAACATCCTTAGATCACAGCGGCAACCCCGGAAACGGTGCCACAGAATTTTATTTAGGTGACAAATTAAATCTCAACATTGTGTACAGTGTTTATTTTACCCCCAAGACTACAGAAGAGATTGCCACAGAACTTGGCATCACTCCCGTTTTCATTGAAGATAAAATTAAATTTCTGGAAGATAATGGGTTCCTGACCAGAACCACCGGAAACCGCTTTACTACATATGTAAAATTTTCGCCTTTGACCTATTCCTGCGAACATGAGGAGCAACGCTTGAAAATGCAGTTGGAGATCGCAAAACTGCTTGCAGAGGAATATGTACCTGTTGTCCGGGAAGCCATCGCGGATATCAAAGATGTATACATTCCTGGCGGGAATCGGGAACTTCTGGACGCAACCGCAATATTCTATGGCATCAGGAACAAATCCAAATTCTCTATCTCCAGAGATTTGTCAAAATATTACATAAAACCTACCTCAGGCGGAAATTATATTGCTTCAGTAAATCTGCAGGCCAGTTGTTCCGATCCAAATTACAAAACGACTCTGGAACCGTCCTCCTATTGGGTATGCGGCCCTATGACACGCCAGTCCGGAAAATATCCTGCTGTTTCCAGTTGGTCCGTGGACAGTAAATATTGCTCTCGATCAGGATCTTGGGGCAATAACCTTACTTCCGATTATGATTATTTGTATGAATTTATCAACGGAAGCCTGACATCCAACACCGTAAATGACGAAAAATTGCAACGTCTCCGTGAACGGCAATTCCTTACACAGGATGACCAGGTAAATATTATGCTTGTAAAAGGAACACAGCAAGATTTTTTTGATAAAATTCCCGCTCTTTCAGAACAGGTCAGCGAAAAATATGCCAACTACGCCCTGGAAACGGCTATGGAAGAAGCCAAAGCCTACCCTCCGCAAATGCAGGATCTCATCATCTGCTGGAACGCCAACAGCCTGATCGGGCCCACGGTTGCCCTTATGGTAATGGAATCTCTCTACGAAAATGGTACTTTCCGGCCATTGACAGAGAATGAAAAAATAACCTCTCAGCTTATAATGTTCAGCGACATTCTTCCTTAAGTACTTTTCACTCATGGCAATGACTGCATGATTACAGCGAAATGCAGTCATTGCCGGTGAGCGATGTTGCCTTAAATGCAGCCATTGCCAGTGAGCGATGTTGACTTTTTGCCGTCAGTGTCCTTTATAATAACTACTTTTTATCCATTGTAGCTGCTCCTTACCAAATTCATTTTATTGGACTTGCACCATCATCTCCATGACCGTTTTACGAAAGTATCATTATCAGGAAACAGTGTCATGATACAAGGTTCAGCCAAATTTCCATCCTTTGATGTCACATGACCCTGCCCCCTTTCCTTATCCCAGTTCATTTTGAGAAGGTATTTCATAATGCCTAACCATATTATGAAATGAAAATGTCATTTTTCCATTGACAGTTGAAACGCCGATTATATTATGGGCATAAGAAACTGCGGGGGGAACAAAAATAATATTCTCAATTTTATAGCTCCCATACAGAACAGGTATGTCTATCACTGTTAAATTCGTAATACCTAAATCCCTTGTTTTTCCAATATAGCCCATAATTTTTGCAGTCTGTTTTGCTAATCGGTCAG
>CAMWLE010000063.1 GCA_947175015.1 uncultured bacterium | reverse complement strand
GAGGAGGTGTCGCCGCTGCCTGGTAAGGTGCCGGAGGAGGTGTCGCCGCTACCTGGTAAGGTGTCGAAGGAGGTATCAATATTGCCGGGTACATCATCGGAGGCAGTGCCGATCATGCCGGAGACATTGTCAGAAGCAACCGTGTACTGCAGGACAGCTTCGCTGCTGGGTATCATGCTGAACATGCTTTGCGGAGAAAAGGGGCAAACCAGCCGGATGGCTACCAGCATCCACAGGAAACAGTGAATCTGCCTGGGGGCTTTCTTCAGCAATAATCTTAATATAATGACCGCCAGAATCAGCCATCCGGCAGTAATACTCATGTTCAATAAGTTAAAAAAAACAGTAATCATACTTGTATCTCCTTTTATAATTCCACATCCGCATTCCTGATATGTGCTGAAATATACTAATATGTCATGACATAATCTGCGGCAGAGTAATCCGGATGCTGCTGCCTTCACGGTGCACTTGCTGCTTTTCAGTCGGATTCGTATTCATCCAGCATTTGCCTGATTTCCTTAATTTCATCTTGTGACAGGTTCTTGCGTTTGGTAAATGCGGCAATGAAGGCGGGTATGGAACCCTCAAAGGTTTTCTCTACCAGTTCGTCAATTTCGGCAGCCTGCACTTCATTTTTGGAAACCAGGGAGGTCACAATTGTGTTCTCGTTTTTAACTACACCGCGTTGAGACAGACGTTTGATTACCGTATATGTTGTGGTGCGGCTCCAGCCCAGCCGTTCATTGCACAATTTGGCAAGCTTTGTGCTGTTGATTGGTTCATTTTCCCATAAAATCAGACAAAAACGATATTCGCTTTCAAATATTTTAGGTGTTTCCATATGATACCTCCTGGCTAAATGTTGTCTGTGCAATTCTTCGTATTATTTCGGACGGATGTTATCCTGCGTCTATGCGCTTCTTTGGCAAAATAACAGTTTTCTAAGGAAATAGTAGTTCCTTAGAAATTAGTCTAATGCATTAGAGTGATTACAGTCTAATACATTAGACTGTAATTGTCAAGAACTTTTTGCTTGCCGTTTCTTTCACCAATTTGAAATTCGTCACCAGGAAATAACGATTCGTCTCCAAAACAATTAGGGAAAAATTTTTCCAACCATATTTATCCATAGGGTACTAAATAAGTGAACCACATGTTGCGGACAAAATATTGCAGTTAATATCAGAAAATGATAACAAGGAACATTGTGCAATAGCAGTTGCGGATGTAAAAGAATCAGGAAAAGCACGACTATGGTGTGGGTACATATCATAGTTGTGCTATTGCTTTTTATAAAAATAATGTGTAAAAATCTTTCTTTCGCATTGTGAATAATTCATATTTGGGTGTTGCTGTTTAAAGGAATATAAAGATTCAGAAGCATACTGTTTTGCTATGGTTCTGTGTATTCGATATAAAAATAAAGTGTTGTTATAGCTGGTTGAAGAAGGATTTGACTGTGACAGAACAATGCCCTGCCTGAATGACAGGGCATTGTTGTCGTGCGTCCAACAGTTAGCCGCCTTTTGCTCGATTGCATCTAAAGCCGCCGTGTATCGCATGGATGAGGCTTAATACTGCTTTCTTACCGTCTGGATTGGCTCACTGGTCAAATCCACGCCCAGTTTCTTATAAATTTTGATATCCACTTCGGAGAGCATAACAGAGGTGTGTACCTGGCAGCCCTTCAGCTTCGGAAGTTGTTCCAAAGAACGTTTGGCATTGTCGTCGCTGCAGGCGGCCAGAGATAGCGCTATCAGCACTTCATCTGTGTGGAGGCGGGGATTTCTGCCTCCCAGATAGCGGACTTTCAAATCCTGTATGGGTTCAATGGCTTCCGGCTTGATCAGTTTTGTATCATGTTCTACTCCGGCCAGGTATTTCAGGGCGTTCAGCAGCAGCGCCGCGGATGCACCGAGAAAGTCAGAGGTTTTGGAAGTGATGATATGCCCGTCGGGCAGTTCAATTGCCGCAGTGGGAACGCCTAATTTCTCGGCACGTTCCTTTGCAGCGGCAGTTACTTTTCTATCCGCAGTTGTAATCTTAGCCTGTTTCATCAGGAGTTCGATTTTATACACTTCTGTTTCGGAAGTATTATCCCGTACTGTTTTGTTCAATGATGTGTAATAGCGGCGGATAATTTCCATTTTGGAGGCTTCGCAGCAGGCTTCGTCATCAATAATGCAGTTCCCGGCCATGTTGACGCCCATATCCGTAGGGGATTTGTAAGGGTTGCTGCCGTAAATACCCTCAAATATGGCATTCAGCACAGGGAAAATCTCAATATCACGATTGTAATTTACCGTAGTTTCGCCATATGCTTCCAAATGGAAAGGATCAATCATATTGATATCGTTCAAATCTGCAGTTGCAGCTTCATAGGCCAGGTTGATAGGATGCTTCAGCGGAATATTCCAAATGGGAAAGGTTTCAAATTTCGCATATCCGGCTTTGATGCCGCGCTGGTTGTCATGATAGAGCTGGGAGAGACAGGTTGCCATTTTGCCGCTGCCCGGTCCCGGCGCTGTGACAACCACCAGGGGGCGTGTGGTTTCTATATAGTCATTCTTCCCATAACCATTTTCGCTGACAATGAGGGAAACATTGGCGGGGTATCCTTCAATGGTATAATGGAGGTAGACCTTTATGTTCTTCTTCTCCAGCTTTGCCTTGAATTGTTCCGCGCTGAGCTGGCCGGAGTAATGAGTGATAACGACGCTTCCCACATAGAGACCTTTGTTGAGAAATTCATCCCGCAGACGCAGCACATCCACATCATAAGTGATTCCTAAGTCACCCCGGACTTTGTTCTTCTCAATGTCTGTGGCGCTTATGACAATAACGATTTCAGCACAGTCCGAAAGCTGCATCAGCATTTGCAGTTTGGCATCAGGTGCGAATCCGGGCAGTACGCGGGAAGCATGGTAATCATCAAAAAGCTTTCCGCCGAATTCCAGATAGAGCTTGTCTCCAAACTGGACAATACGCTCTTTGATATGTTCCGACTGCATTTTCAAATATTTTTCATTATCAAAACCGATTTTCATGGGTAGCCTCTTTTCTATAAAATTCATAGACATTGTATCATAAATTTGAAAGAGTGAAAAGTGTTTGATTTAGAAATCTTTAAGAGTTGACACTATTTTTTCACAATTATTCTATTGATTAATCAATCATTAATGCCTATAATAGAATAGATTTCTTGTCATCGAAAGGTGGCGGCGAGTATGTGTTATAGGGAAGGGCAAGGCCGGAAACGCCATAAGCCCGGAAATAAAACAGAAACGGAGTTACTATGGACAATCAAATGAACCAATTCGATAACGGCGGGGGGTATAACAACAACGGCAACCGGGGCAATATGCCTGGAAACAATGGCGGAAACGGCGGGTCACCCAGAAGGCCCAATATCATGATGATGGTGTTGGCGGCCCTGAGTACAGTATTGCTCGTTTTCATGCTTTGGAATCTGCTGATGGGGTCCAATGGCAATACCCAGGAAGTCAGCTACATGAAATTTCTGGAGTATCTTAACACGGACCAGGTAGAGGCTGTAGAAGTGCAGAGTACCGGGCAGGTGTTGTTTACATTGAAAGAGAGTAATTCTGCCACGGGCAGTACAGGCGGTACGGGTATGACAGGTTACCCTTTCATTGGCAATTTTAAGGTGACGTATTCCACGGTCATCATGGAGGATCTGAACACCCTGACAGCGCGGCTGGAAGAACATGGCGTGGACGGAACCCGTGTGCTCAGCGATAATTCAGGGCGGATTCTGGATATTTTGCTGTATGTGATATTGCCGGTAGCGCTGATGTGGATACTGTTGGGTGTGGTATTTAAGAAAATGGGCGGAAGCGGCGGCCCCATGGGTGTGGGCAAGAGTAATGCGAAAGTCTATGTACAGAAGGAAACAGGAGTTACATTTAAGGATGTGGCAGGGGAGGACGAGGCAAAGGAATCTTTGGTGGAGGTAGTGGATTTCCTGCATAATCCCGGGAAATATTCTAAAATCGGTGCCAGGCTGCCCAAGGGTGCGTTGCTGGTGGGACCGCCCGGAACAGGTAAGACCCTGTTGGCTAAGGCGGTGGCAGGAGAAGCACATGTGCCGTTCTTTTCATTGACGGGTTCTGATTTTATAGAGCTGTATGTGGGTGTGGGCGCCAGCCGTGTGCGTGACCTGTTCAAAGAAGCTACCAAGAACGCACCATGTATTATTTTTATTGATGAGATTGATGCCATTGGGCGAAGCCGTGATTCCAAGTACGGCGGCGGAAACGAAGAGCGGGAGCAGACGTTAAATCAATTGTTGTCTGAGATGGATGGTTTTGACAGCTCCAAGGGTATTTTGATTTTGGGTGCTACGAACCGTCCTGAGATTCTGGATAAGGCGCTTCTGCGTCCGGGACGTTTTGACAGAAGGATTATTGTGGATAAGCCTGATTTGAAGGGGCGTGTGGAGATCCTGAAGGTGCATTCCAAAGATGTGAAAATGGATGAGTCTGTGGACCTGGATGCCATAGCGCTGGCGACCAGCGGTGCGGTGGGTTCGGATCTGGCCAATATGATAAATGAAGCGGCGATCAATGCGGTGAAGGAAGGCCGGGAATATGTCTGTCAGAAGGATCTGTTTGATTCGGTTGAAGTGGTGCTGGTAGGGAAAGAGAAAAAGGATCGCATTATGAGCAAGGAAGAGCGCAAGATTGTGTCCTATCATGAGGTGGGTCATGCGTTGATCAGTGCTTTGCAGAAGAATTCCGAGCCGGTGCAGAAGATAACCATTGTACCCCGAACCATGGGGGCATTGGGGTACGTGATGCATGTGCCGGAGGAAGAGAAATACCTGAACACAGAGGCGGAACTTCGGGATATGTTGGTGAGCCTGGTAGGAGGCCGGGCTGCGGAAGAAGTAGTGTTTGATACCGTGACTACCGGTGCGGCGAATGATATAGAGAAAGCTACGGATATTGCCCGCAATATGGTAACCAGATATGGTATGAGCAAGAAGTTTGGTCTTGTGGGTCTGGCAACAATTGAGAGTCAGTATCTGGAGGGAAGGTCGGCGCTGAATTGCAGTGATACTACGGCGGCAGAGATTGATGCGGAGGTAGTTGCCATTCTGAAGGAGAGTTATGAGAAGGCGCTGGAAATGCTGCGGGAGAACCGTGAGGTTATGGATCAACTGGCTGAGTTCCTGATTGAGAAGGAAACCATTACCGGTAAGGAATTCATGGAAATTTTCCGCAAAGCGAAGGGGTTGCCGGAGAAGGATGAGGCGGCCGAAGGAGAAGAAGGTTCTGAATCGGTAACGGATGAAGGTAAAAGAAGCGTGGAGAAAGTAAGTGTGTCCGAGGCTCCTGAGAAGGATGGCATGGGAGCCGGAGAGAAGGAAGCAGCGGCGGCTGTGCCTGAGAAGGAGGACATGGGAGCCGGAGAAAAGGAAGCAGCAGCGGCTGTGCCCGAGAAGGAGGACATGGGAGCCGGAGAGCAGGAAGCTGTAACGGCTGTGCCTGAGAAGGAAGAGGTGCAAAAGGGGTTGTCGGAAGCGCTTGAGAAAGAAGCTGAGGGAGCTGCCAGGGAGTCAGATTCGTCGGAAGCGTCCGGAAAAGAAAGCATGGGGACTGCTGAGGAGGCCGAAAAGGAAAGCGGGGCGGAGAAGTCCGCGGTGCAGCAGAGCATGGAAGATTCTGCAGATGAATCGGAAACGGCCGAAAATGACAGCCAGCCAATAGGCAGATTCTCTAATGGCCGGATAGAATAGTGTTAGAAGGTTGTAAGAAGAAAATAGCAAAAAAGCGGGGAAACGATTAGCCTGGCTTCATAGCCTGGGTTAATCGTTTTTTCATGGATTGTCGGTTACAGGGCAGATAGTGAGCCTAAATAGGAATAATATGGGGTAATATTGACTGATAACTTGAAGAAAATAAAGATGGATGATATAATTTTCCTGGAAAGGGGTTGAATTGTTTTGCATTGGAGGGTGATGTTTTGAAATAGGAGGAATTATGTTAAATAATTCTGTCGGCAGGTTGATATGGTGTGAGCGGACGCGGGCAGGTGTTTCAGCGGAAACTTTGTGCAGAGGCATATGTTCGCGCACTTTTTTACAACGTTTGGAAAATGGTGAGAGAAGATGTGAAAAGATTATGTCCGATGCCCTGCTTCAAAGAGTGGGTGTATCTGTGGACAAGTTTATATATATTATGAATCCGGAAGAGCAGGATTGGCTGCTTCTACAGGAAAAACTGATTCAGGCAGTGGATGAGGGAGACAGGGAGCGTACAATTCCTTTGTTGCAGAAATATCAGGAATTGACTGCGAAAAAGTGTAAATTGCATCGGCAGTTTTCCGGACTGTGTGAGGTGGTGCTTGAATGGAAAAATGGGATGTATAGCCAGGAGATGCTAAATCAATTAGAACAGGCATGGCAGGTGACAATGGGGAACATTGACATGAAAAATATGGCAGAGTTCCCTCTTTCTTTGATGGAATGTATTATTCGGATGATGTATTGTCGTATACAGGAGGATATGGGTGAGCAGGAAGAAGCTGCCAAAGGTTACAGTCAACTTCTGGAGTATCTTGAGGCCAGAATGGATGAGGAAGACAGAGTCAAGCTGTATTCTCAGATTGCATATCGTGTTGTGAAATACTATTTGAAAAAGCAGGATTTGAAAGCAGCGGTGGATTTGGCAGGCAAGGCGGTAACATTGTTGAAAGTACGCGGAAGACTTTTCTATATGAGAAGGTTTTTAGAGGTGATTCTCTTATATGGAGATAAGTCAGAAGAGGAAGGTATTGTATATCAGGAAATTTGTGACGCTTTGAAATGGCTTTACGCAGTTTACCAGGTGGATGAGGAAGAATGGGTTTGGAATATCCATTTTGGTGTGGCAGAGATAGAGTTATGCGGGGATCTGGTCCGCGCCAGAAGAAAAGCTATGGGAATCAGCCAGGAAAAGCTGGCGGAAGGAATCTGCGATGCGGTTACCATATCAAGGATAGAATGTGGAAAGGTTTCACCGAAAGTACAGATATTGCATAAAATCATGGAACGAATCGGAATGAAGGAAGGGTGTTATGAAGCGATTAATCCCATAGAAGAACCGGAATTTTTTGAACTGGCAAATAGGATTTCCATTCTGCTTAGTCTATCTAAAGGAAAGGAAGCGGAGCCATTGATTTCTGAGTTGGAGCGCAGGGCGAAAAGGACAAATAAATTTGTGGAGCAATACATAGAGAATATAAGGTCAGTGGCTCTATATATGCAAGATAAGATAACAGCGCAGGAACATTATGACAGGCAGAGTGCAGCGCTGCATCTCACCATGCCCTGTTCTGAAAAAAGAGGCCGTGGTGAATGGCGTTTCAGCCGACAGGAGATGAGCATAGTCAACGCCATGTCCTATTCTTGTGAGGAAATCGGGAAAATGGAAGAAGTATTGTTCCTATTGTATGAAATTAAGAAACAATATGAGAATAAACCTTTTCCGCTCATACATTACATGGCAGGATATGAATTGACCATCAGAAATATTGGGAATTTACTGGGGAACAAGAAGGAATATGAAAAGGCAATTGCGATGGCCAAACAAGGCATTTTCCTGGGATTGAAGTCAGGAAGAGGATTAATGCTCGCATTGCTGTTATACGATTGCGGATGGGATATGGAGCAGTTATGGAATACAGGAAAGTATACATCAAAAGAAAGCCTTCCTTACATAAAGGCTTCTGTCGCGCTTAATTTACTCTTTTATGGGCAGGAACAGTCAACATTTTTTATCCAGCACTTGCAGAATTTGTATCCGGATGAAATGGATGTGTAGTAGTTTCGATATCTGACCAAACTGCTGTTGTTTTATATGAATTGGGTGTTGCAAGGAATTTGTTATTGCAAGGAATTCGGTATGTACAATCAATTTGGTATGTATACAAAACTTGGTATATACAATAAATTCAGCAAGGATAAGGAGCCCGGACATTATGCGGCACATCCGAGTATAGCGGAAGGAATGTAGTCGGGATGTGTGGTATACATGAATAGATGGTGCATGGCGAGACAATACGGGATAAGCTTTTTCTATCTTTTTTCATGGGTGAATTCTCCTTTGTAGTATCATTTCATTGTAAAACGTAAATAGTAGAAAAACCATAGCAGAACTGGCACATTAGCAGTAATTATCTGAAAAAATAAATTGTGCCAGTTTTGTTATGGTGCAAATGAAAGGAAAATGTTAGCATTATCCATAACCTTCCGAAATGATGGTTGTCGGAGGAGTGTTTCTGTTTACTGTTGTTGTGGGCAAGAATTCTAGGGATAGTCTATGGCAGATTGTTTATAGAGTTTGTGTGACGGATGTCAGATGGGTGGATTACAGAGGAAATGCAGGGGACGATATATTACTATTATGATAAAGTGTTGGTTGCGAATTGTAAGTTGAGAACTTTGGAACCCTATGCGGGAAAAATCGCCAGAGGTTCCACAGTACAGTTGTTGGTGAATACATTAGAGACAGAAAGTGCATGTATATCGGCACCAGATGAAATTTCAAGCGACGGAGATTTCTATTTGGCGGCGCCTGCTGAGAACATCATATATCAAATACATAAGAACGGTACATTAATCAGGGCGTATGCGGCTGCGGTTTCCCAGGTGGAAGAAACCATTATGGATGTGCCGATGTCGATTTTGGCAATGCTTGGGGGAAAGCTTCTGCTGCATGGAGCAGTGATTTCCGTATGGAATGATACCTATGTCGTCTTGGGTGAGACGGAAATGTTAAAGTGCAGCGGACTGCCTTACTCGGATACCATTCTGCTCACAGAAGGTATGGAAGGTTATAAGGGAATACGGTGTTTCCGCTTCGGCAATAAAGAGGAATTGTATGGCCGGCAGCCGGTTCCGAAATTAAAGGGCATTCTGGCATTACAACATATTGGTCAGGAGGCCGGTGTTACACGGATTACGGAGACTGCGGGGAAAGAACAACTGCTGTTAGAACATGTGGTTGGTTTTTCTATGTTTTCTCAAAAGCTGCAAGAGGATATCAGTAACGGCACATTATTGAAGGAAGTGGCACAAAAGCTTCCCATGGCAGCATTGCGTGTATCGGAAGGCGGTATAATGCAGGATGATATTGATAGTTATGATTTCAGCATTTTAAAGGAAGAAGATTGAGCTCTTTCCTTTTCCTGTATCTGTCATGGAGCTTCGCGTACATGGTATTTAAATTGATGCAGAGATTATTTCTGCATCACATCTTCTTGTGTTTCCGTATCATACGTTTTTAGCTGCGGTAATATGCTTCATCAAGCATATTTGATTGTAATTGTATGTTTCAGGAAAGAAGACAGAAGTACCTGAAACACTGGTAAATCGGGACGTAGTGGGTGAATAATTGAGTTGACTAAAATGGTATAATATATCAGAAAATAATAGAGAAAATCGAAATAGTTGACTCTTTTTGCTGTATAATAATGAATTAGATAATCATTAAAATAAAAAAACAAAAAAATATGAAAAACATATTGACAAATACATAGATTTGTTTTATAATGAACTCATAACAAAGAAAGAGAAAAACATCTTCCATCAAAAGTGAATAGGAACACAAGCAAAACAAAAAGTGCGAGTACATGAAGAAAGTAATGAACTTCTGGAAGTAAGTATCAGACATTACAGTACCAAGTACAAAGAGTGAATGGAAAGCACAGAGGTGAAATGGAAGAAAAGAAGTAAAATTAAATAAGAAAGAGAGGTATAGTCCATTGGATCAGGCAGTTTGAAAGGGCGTATTGATTGAAGAATAATCGATACGCCCTTTCTCATTGTGTGTCCATATTGTAATTATAATCTGCTATGGTTCAGGCTGAAATCAGTAGAAGCCAATAGAAAGCAATAACTGTCCGAACTGTTGTCCGGCAGTTCTTAAAACAGTTCTTAAAAAATGGGAAAGTAACTAAAACTACTGGAAAAATGTATTTGACTGTGTTATACTGATACTGTTTGGAACAGTTATAGATGATGGGAGGTATGAATCGTATGGATATTGCAGGTGTATCAATGGCTTTGGCCAGAGTTTCGGATCAATCACAGATTGGGACGGCCGTGTTGAAGAAAGCAATGGATACCAATGTATCCTTGGGAGAGGGTATGGTGCAGATGCTTGATGCAGCGGCTATGGAGCTGAGTGTGAATCCGGAAATAGGAGCGAATTTTGATGTCCGCATTTGAAGATTGTTCTGAATGATGCCAGAGTAAAATATGGGAAAGGCTGTCTGAAGGGTACACTTCAGATAGCCTTTTTGTGAAAATTCCTAAAAGTCTATTGCTTTTTTGCAGTATTTTATGTACATTTGTATAGAAGGGTTATTATTTGATGTAGGGTATCATGAAATGGAAATTGTAGAGCAGGCAATGTAGGTAATATGCCTGTATGACTTGTAGGCGCCAAAAGGGGTGGGGGCTATGATATCAAATCAGATTTTGCAGAATACGGTAGACGGATTGAAGAGTATTGCCAGAGTTGATTTCTGTGTGATGGACGTAGAAGGTAAGGAAATTGCTTCGACTGCGGATATGGGGAGTAATTCCAGAGCCGCCGGGGAATTTATACTTTCGCCGGCTGATTCGCAGGAGATTCAAGGGTATCAGTTTTTTAAAATATATGATGAACAGCAATTAGAGTATGTTTTGATGGCCGGAGGAACTGGTGAAGATGTATATGTCATTGGGAAGATGGCGGCTTTTCAGATTCAAAATTTGCTGGTAGCATATAAGGAACGTTTTGACAAGGATAATTTTTTCAAAAATCTGTTGTTGGACAATCTGTTATTGATAGATATTTACAGTCGTTCTAAAAAGTTACATATACAGATGGATGTGCCAAGGGTGGTTATGATAGTGGAACCAGGGAATGACCATGATGGTAATATGTTGGACCTTGTGAGGGCACATTTCAGCGGCAGCAGCAGAGATTTTATTACAGCGGTGGACGAGAGCAATGTAATTGTAGTAAAAGAACTCCTGGATGAAGATTCGATGAAAGAAATCGACAAAGCGGCAAAGGGAGTGCGTTCTTTTCTTCAGAAAGAGGGAATGAAAGAAATTCGCATTGCATATGGCACTGTGGTAAAAGAACTGAAGGAGGTCAGCCGTTCCTATAAGGAGGCAAAGATGGCCATTGATGTAGGGAAGATTTTCTTCGGAGAGAGGGAGATTATCGCTTACAGTGAGCTTGGAATCGGAAGATTGATTTATCAGTTGCCGATTCCGTTGTGTAAAATGTTTATCCGTGAGATTTTTGGAGGCAAGAGTCCTGATGAGTTCGACGATGAAACCTTGGGGACTATCTATAAATTTTTTGAGAATAGCTTGAATGTATCAGAGACTTCCAGGCAGTTATTCATTCACCGGAATACACTTGTATACCGTCTGGACAAGCTCCAGAAGGGCACAGGATTGGATTTGCGTGTATTCGAGGATGCGATTACCTTTAAGATTGCGCTTATGGTAGTGAAATATATGAAATATATGGAAAATACAGATTTTTAAATTGGAGTGCAGGGACGGTACTGGAATAGTCCGGCTAAGAAATGTTAAGCAGTTTGATAAAAATTGATAGCTGGACAAGTGTACTTCACTCTTTAGTGCTGTCGCGCAGCGACTTTGAATAGGAGGAAAACGATGACAAGAAGAGAGATGTCGTGGAAAAAACGGAAAGAATTCATAGAGGAAAACGGCATCATATATCTGAATAATGTGACTAAGGTATATTCCAAGGGTTCTCCTGCCATCAACGGGATTACCCTGGGAATTGGCAAGGGAGAATTTGTATTTATTGTAGGAGACAGCGGTTCGGGAAAATCGACCTTGATCAAACTTCTGCTGCGGGAACTTACAGCTTCCAGCGGCAATGTTTATGTTATGGGGAGTGATTTGGCGAAACTGAAACATAGGCAGGTACCTAAATTCCGCCGCAATCTGGGGGTGGTGTTCCAGGATTTCCGTTTGCTCAATGACAGGAATGTATATGAAAACGTGGCATTTGCACAGAGGATCATAGAGACACCTGCCATTGAAATCAGAAGGAATGTGCCGTCCATTCTTGCTACGGTAGGGCTTGCCGGAAAATATAAGGCGAAGACGAAACAGCTTTCGGGAGGAGAACAGCAGAGGGTGGCACTGGCCAGGGCGCTGGTCAATCATCCGTCTATTTTGCTGGCGGATGAACCTACTGGCAATCTGGACCCGAAGAATTCATGGGAAATCATGAAGCTGTTGGAAGAAATCAACCAGAGCGGCACTACGGTAGTGGTGGTAACACATAACAGAGAAATTGTCAATGCCATGCACAAACGGGTGGTCACTATGAAAAAAGGTGTGATCATCAGTGATGAGGAGGGAGGCGAATACATTGATGAAGATTAGTACCTTGTTTTATACCATCCGGCAGGGGTTTGTCAATATCTTCCGCAATAAATGGTATTCTTTGGCTTCCATGGCTACCATAGCATCCTGTTTGTTTCTGTTTGGCCTGTTTTATGCGGTTGTGGTAAATTTTCAAAGTATAGTCATGAAGGCAGAGGAAGGGGTGTCCGTGACGGTATTTTTTCATTATGAAGGGGATGGAGATGAAAGTCACACAGAGGGGCAGATTCCTTCGGAGAGCTGGATTGAAGAATTTGGACAAAAGATAGCACAACGGACGGAAGTGTCGGATGTCAAATTTGTATCGGACCAGGAGGCATGGGAGACATTTGCCAGAGATCATTTCGGGGATGCTTATGAGAAATATGCCGTAGGATTTCTGGATAATCCTTTGAAGGGGGAGAATAGCTATGAAGCCTTTGTCAGTGATGTATCAATGCAGAGTGCGTTGGTTACATGGCTTGAATCCTTTCCGCAAGTGAGCAGGGTAAACCACTCTGCGTTGACTGCGGATATGTTAAGCGGCGCAAATATGCTGATTGCCTATGTATCAGTCGGGATTATCATCATATTGCTGGCAGTCAGTGTATTTCTGATCAGCAATACGGTTGCCATCGGCATATCTGTTCGCGCGGAAGAAATCAACATTATGAAATATATCGGGGCAACGGATTTTTTTGTCAGGTCTCCTTTTGTGCTGGAGGGGATGCTGATCGGCGCGTTAGGGGCAGTGATACCCTTATGGCTGATTTATGGTTTGTATAATTATGTGCTGGCTTATATTATGGACAGATTCTCCATATTGGCCGGATTCCTGAATTTTCTGCCGGTGGATGAGGTGTTTGGTGTGCTTACGCCGGTGTCGGTTGCATTGGGTGTGGGAATTGGTTTTCTGGGAAGTATTATTACCGTGAAAAAGCATTTGCATGTATAAAGGTGTACAGGGTAGGGGCCTATGAAAAATAAAATAAAGCGTTTGGTGTTGGGAATTGCATTAGGTGTGGCGCTTTTGAATCAAGCTGCATTGGGACAGGTGTATGCGGCCGCTTCCCCGCCCGTTACTTCGGAAAGTATCCGGCAGAAGGAAGAAGAGATTTCCAAGATAAAAGAGGAAAAAGAGACGCTGAAAAGCGGGCTTAGCAATTTGAAGGACATCAAAGCGGAACTGGAAAAGCAGAAAAACAATTTGAAAGAGTATGTGCGGCAGTTGGATAATAATCTGGCAGTCATTGAGAAGAACATTGCTGATCTGAATGATAAGATTCAGGTGAAGGAAGGAGAGATTCAACAGGCGGAAATTGATTTAGAAGCGGCATTTGAGAAGGAAGAAAATCAGAAAGAAACGACCATTGCCTGCATAAGATTGATGTATGAAGCAGGGAGCCCCAGCATTATAGATATGATGTTGGAAGCAAAGGGATTTGGCGCATTTCTGAATCGGGCGGATTACGTGGAGAAGGTGTATGCGTATGGACAACAAATGTGGCAGAATTATAAAGCGGCCCGGGAGTATGTGGAGCTTTGCAAGGAACAATTGGAATTGGAAAAGGAGATTCTGGATGAAACCAGGGAAAGTGTGGAAGTAGAACAGAGAAATCTGGAAGAGTTGATAGAACAGAAGAACCGTGATATTATAGCTTATGACTCGGATATTAACAATAAGGAAAAGGCAATCAGGGAGTATGAAGAAGAAATCAGGGCACAGGAAGAAGAAATCAAACTTCTGGAGCAGGCAGTGGCAGAAGAGAAAAAGAAATTGCTTGCCAGTATGGTAATCACTTATGACGGGGGGATGTTTAAGTTCCCTTTGGCGACCTACACCAGAATATCCAGTGATTATGGCACAAGGCCGCATCCGACCTTGGGTGTGGATCATTTTCACAACGGTGTGGATTTCGCATCGCCGAAAGGAACAGCCATTTATGCCGCTTATGATGGAAAAGTGGTAGCAGCTACCTATAGCGCAACCATGGGGAATTATGTTATGATAGATCATGGATCCGGATTATATACCATATACATGCATGCTTCCGCGCTGTATGTGAAGAAGGATGATGTGGTGGTGAAAGGTGATACCATTGCCGCTGTGGGAAGTACCGGTCGTTCTACAGGCAATCATCTTCATTTCAGTGTAAGACTGAATGGAGCGTATGTTTCGCCGTGGGAGTATTTGAAGGAATCTTGATTTGTGCTGTGAGGGGGAAGGCCGATTATGGTGAACCATTCGAGGGTGTGATGCTGCGTTGGGCGAAGAATCATTTATGGATGCAATGCAGCAGAAGTACGGATGGAGTCGGTCAGGTAGTTTCAGAAGGGACAGAAGTAAAGGAGAAGGAGAATTATGGACGAAAACAATGCGTATTTCGACAATATTTCCGGTATGGAATCGGGAAACGCCAGTTCCATGCCCGGGCAGCCTGTGAGACAGGCACAGCAAGGGGGAACACAAGGACAGTATATGCAGCCATGGCAGCCTGTACAGGCAACCAGGGAAGAGAAAGGCAGTGGGAAAGGACTGTTTCTCGGAGGGGTCATCACAGGGCTTGCGGGTGCGTTGCTGGTGGTGGCAATCTGTTATTTAGGATTTTATATTCAGGGGCTTGTAGAATTTCAGGCAGATACATCTAACCAGATTTCTTACAAAGAGGATTCTGCAGTCAGTGAAAGAACCGTTTCTAAATTACAGGCATTGGAGAGCACAATCAACAAAAGCTTCTTCCTTGGAGATGTTACGAAAGAGCAGTTGCAGGATGGTATGTACAGGGGAATGCTGGCATCCCTCGGAGATCCGTATTCGGAGTATTATTCCGCAGAAGAGCTGAATGCCATATTGGAGCAGACAGAAGGGATATATTATGGTATCGGTGCTTATATCAGCCTTGATACGGTCACCAGCCTTCCTAAAATCAGCGGAACCATTGCCGGAGCGCCGTCAGAAGAGGCGGACCTGCGGGCAAATGATTTGATTTATGAAGTGGATGGTGTATCCACGTATGGGATGACCTTGAGCGAAGTGGTAGCGATGATCAAAGGAGAGGAGAATACGCAGGTAAAGCTCACCATTATCAGAGAGGGTGCTTCGGATTATCTGGAAGTTGCAGTTACCCGCAGAAAAGTGGAGTCGCCCACCGTAGAGTATTCCATGTTGGAAGATGATATGGCGTATATCCAGGTGACAGAGTTTGAAGAAGTATCTGTAACCCAGTTTCAGAGTGCACTGGACAAAGCCAGAAGTGAAGGTATGAAGGGGATGATACTGGACCTGCGGGCAAATCCCGGTGGAAGCCTGAATGCGGTAGTGGAGATGGCACGTATGCTATTGCCCAAAGGCATGGTGGTATACACAGAGGATAAAAACGGCAAGAGAACGGAATATACCTGTGATGGCACGAAGGAATTGGAGGTGCCCCTGGTGGTTTTGGTGGATATGAATTCGGCCAGCGCTTCTGAGATTATGGCAGGTGCTATTAAGGATTACGGTATTGGTACTTTGGTGGGAACTACAACTTTCGGGAAAGGCATTGTACAACAGATTATCCCTTTCCGTGACGGTTCTGCCATCAAGATTACCATAAGTGCTTACTATACGCCTAATGGCCATAATATACATGGCATTGGTATTGAACCGGATGTGTTGTGTGAATTTGATGGGCAGGCTTATTATGGAAGTGAAGACAGACCTGATAATCAGTTAGAAAAGGCGAAGGAAGTGTTGATGGATCTCATGAGCAAATAAATGTGATTTGCTTTGAGAAAATTTCGCAGATATCAGAACAAAAGTCAGTAAGGCGCGTAGAAGTATCTTGTGGGAGCAGAAGCAGTTCCGGCAGAGGAATGGGCTTGTGTGAAGCTACTTTTACGCGCTTTGTGCTGCTTTGTGCGAAAGAATATTGATTGGGGTGGATACGGAACGAAAAACAGGGAGGTGTGAAAATGGTATTTTTTAGAAAGAAAACAGGGGGCAACAGACAATTGGATGAGAAATTGCAGCGGATTCAGATGAATTTTGAGAATAATTATAAAGATGCTGCACAGATGAATCTGAGAGAATTTGAAGCGCTGCTCACCGAAATAGCGGGAAAGGGGAAATTGTCAGAAACACAGAAGAGCTATTACAATGATAAATTAAGTGAATATAATAGTAGAATGAGGAATTTTACACATAAAGATCAAAAGCCCTTCTGGACATGACATGGAACCACGGACAGGTCAAATGAAAGTTTTCTCATGCCGCAACAAAAAAGCATGGATGGTTGTCTCAATCGTTGCTGCCGTTTCCTGAGAAATTAAGGAAGCGCATTGTTTTTTTCTTGACAAATTATTTCATTTATGTATAATAAAATGTATGTTGTGCGTGTTAGACAGACAACTGTTTTTTATAATTGCGTTGAACAGGGAGGTTCAGGGCACTTTTTTGCAATACAGGGAGGATTATACTTGAACTTGTATACATGTATTAAGGGATGCAGGCAGTTGCACGAACAGCCGGAAAAGATTCTAAAAGTATCCGCGGAGTTATCCGAACAGTACATAACAGCGTATATTATAAAATAAACAGAATTTGGTCGGCTACACAGCAGACAAATCTATTGAGAGGAGAAGTATTATGAAAAAGAAAGTAATTAGTTTGTTGCTGGCTTCAGCTATGGTTTTAAGTATGGCTGCCTGTGGTGACAACAATGACAACGGAGAATCCTCCGGTTCAAGTTCAAACCAGAGCAGCGAGCCGAGTTCAGGTTCTGATACCCAGGCAACCCCGGCTCCGGATGTGAATGCGAACTGGGACGGGGCGTACATTGATGCGGAAGATTATAAGGCATACATCAGCCATGACCTGGAACTGCTTGTCTCTGATATACAGGATGAACTTACTGCAGATCAGAAGTCAAAGGTCGAGGCAGCCCAGACAGCAGGATTGGAGGCTATTGCAAATGCCGGTACCATTGCGGAGGTAAGGCAGGCCTACAGTGATGCTTATGATGCAATTCTTGCCTGTGTTCCCGTGGCAGAGGGCCTTGTTTCCTTTGTGAGCGAGAGCAATGACGAGAAGACTAACATGCTGGGAATTTTGGAGAGCTATGCAGTCAGGAATGGTATCACGGGTATGTCTCTGTTCGAGGACGGAGCTTATGTGATGTATAATCCCCGTGTTACTCTGGGTACAGAGAATTATATCGTGGGATATGGCTTCGGTATCCTTCCGGAAGGTGCTATTACGGCTGACTTGGAGTATGAGAGCAATGCTGACTGGAAGAGATATTATCATAGTTTGAGTGCATCCGATCCCGGAACACTGAATGTTATCAATGATCAGGGCTCCGAGGTAAGTGATTTTTATACTTATATCAGATCCAATTTTTACACAACGTTTATGAACGAGACTAAGGACGGATATGATTGGGTTCCGGAACTTGCTATGGAGAAGCCGGTTGCTGTGAACGATGATGACGGCGACGGGGCATGTACTAAGTGGAGATTCCAGGTACGTACCGGTGCGGAAGGTCTGAAGTATTCCACAGCCTCCAAGATAGCGTCCAGAGCAGCATTCAATGACAGGGAAGTTGAACTGGAAGACTATGAGACAGGTTTCAAACTTCTGCTGACCCAGAGCAACCAGATGTTCAGAGGTGCGGAGAATGCAAACAACACCTCCGGCGGCGGTATTGTAGGATTAAAGGCTTACTATGACGGCACAGCCAATGGTTTCAATCAGGCACTTTGGGATCAGACAGGTATCAAGACCTATGTAGAAGATGGTAAGAGTTATTTGGAAGTGGAATTCCTTCAGGAATATACACAGTTCTATGCTATGTACTATATTAACCTGATTGGTGAATCAGCCCTTGTGGTTCCTCAGGATTTCCTGGATCTTGTAACTGTGCAGAATTATCTGGGCTTCAATATTGATGCAACAGAGACACCGGTGGACAATTCACTGTCTCTGGGTGCTTACGTTGTAGAGGCATACAATCAGGATCAGGAAGTGGTATACAAGAAGAACCCCAACTATGTGTATGCGGATACCAAGTACAATATTGAAGGTGTTCACATTAAGATATTCCCTTCGGCATCAGAAGATCCTACAGCGGCTATCAACGAGTTCCTTGCGGGACATACGGATTCTGCTTCCATTCCGCAGACCATGCTGGATGAGTACCGCAATGATCCCCGTACCAGAACTACAACAGGTACTTCTGTGTTTAAGCTGAATATGAACGCTCTGAATGAGGAAGACTGGGAGTATCTGTTCGGTGAGAATGGTGTTGTGACACAGACACCGAAGGCAGAGTATTGGGATGTAGAGCCGGCTCTTGGCAACAGTCACTTCAGACAGGCAATGCAGTATTCTATTGATCGTTTGACTTTTGCCAATGCCAGAGGAAGTATTCCTTCAGTGGATTTCCTGTCCTCCAATTATATGTCAGATCCTGAAAATGGTATCTCATATGCAACAACAGACGCTCACAAGAAGGCGGTTGCTTCTCTGCTGGAGGAGACTGACGGTTATGGCTATTCACTTGAGCTTGCAAGAGAGTATTTCAGAGTAGCACTTTCCGAGTTGGAGAGTGAAGGTGCTTATACCCCCGGAACAGCGGAAGCACCTACAGTCATTCAGTTGGAAATGGCATGGATGAGGCCAACGCAGGAAGAGCAATATCACAACGAGATTAAGACATTTTTAGAGACTGCATTCAATGACGCCAGTGTTTCAGACGGAAAGTATAAGCTCAGTGTTGACTTCTGGGTGGGCAATGAGTGGTCTGATGTATATTATAACAAGATGATGGTGGGCCAGTTCGACATCGGATTTGGATCGGTTTCCGGCGGTACTTTGACTCCGCTGAAGCATATGAACATTTTGTCCAGCGATCAGGTGATTTCAGGAAGCTTTACTCTGAACTGGGGTACAGATACCAATAACCCGGATGCGTACCCTATTGTATATAGGGGAGAACGTTACTCATATGATGCGTTCTATAATGCTGCAAATGCGCAGGCAATTGTGGCAGGCGGTAAGAATGAGGCAGTGGTGAGCTGCAGCTACGAACCCATGGTGAAGAACGAGGACGGAAGCTATAGCGGTGCTCTTGAGATTGCCGCAGCACTTCCGGCATTGACCACAGTGACACCCACAAGCATTGCATGCTGCAACTATGAGCGTTACCGCAATGGCGACGGTGAGTATGTTGAGACAGAGGTTGCATTTGAGACAGAGGATAAAGGAAACGGCGTGATACGTATTACCTTTACTGTGCCTGCAGAACTTGCAGCAGATTACGCTACAGGAAGCGGCACCTCTGCAGACCCTAAGGGAGTCACAGGTTTTGATTTCTATTATGATTATGTCCTTGATGGTACAGAATCTAATGGCAACTACTATTCAGTAGAGGATGCTTTTGTGGTAGAGTAAATACAGGATAGGCATATTGTAGTTGTTTGTTTGGAGGTAATGTGGTCGGCTTGCCGGCTACATTACCTTTCAAGTATACAGGGATGCAAGAGGAGGACCGAACCATGGCAAAATATGTAGCAAAAAGAATAGGCCTGGCGTTTATGACGGCCTTCA
>CAMWLE010000062.1 GCA_947175015.1 uncultured bacterium | reverse complement strand
AATGCCCGGAAGAAATTTTAAGCTGCGTCCTTTGCAGAAGAAAATTTCTTCCCCCCAAAGGGCATAGGAGTGCAGGGACGGAACTGGAATAGGAGGATAACAGTATGAGTCAGATGAGCAGAAATAACAGACAACACAGACAGACTACATATGATGAGAATAGAAAGCGTAACAGAAGGGACATAGAAGACGAGTATGTCTATGGGAATGTGGTTCGTAAGGCGGAACCTCAGAGGCGGTGGGAAGAGACACCATTAAAGAAGCCGCAGCCGGAGGTGAAAAAGAACCGCGAAAAAGCACACCATATGAATGCCGGGTATGTGTTATTTCTCACAGGGGCGCTCTGTGTAGCGGCTTTTATCCTGGTGAATTATATTCAAATGCAGGCAGAACTGACGACCTTGACTAAAATTGTGGCTAATGCAGAAAGTGAACTGAATCATTTGAAGCAGGCAAATGATGAAGAGTACAATCGTATTACCAACAGTATTGACCTGGAAGAGATTAAACGGATTGCCATTGGTGAATTGGGAATGGTATATGCTCAGGAAGGGCAGATCGTTACTTATGAAAATGAAACAAGAGATTATATGCGTCAGGCGACGGGAAATAAGTAGCAGAGGTGCAGCGTGGAGAGAAATAGTGATGACAGACGCAAAAACAGGGTTAATGAGAGGGAAAACAGAAGCAGGGATCGCAGCAATCGTGAAAACAGAAACAGCAGCAAGGCTGATAGAAATATCAGGGGCAATGCCGTAGAGAGGGAGCGAAGCAGAAACAGCGCCAATATTAGAAACGCTTCCAACAGTGGCAGAAATAGCAGCAGTATTGACAATAGAAGCAGTAGCCATAAAAGGAACACTGATAATAGAAGCAATGGCAATAGCAGAAGCAGAAACGGCAGCAGCAGTAGAAACATAAGAGACAGCAACAGGAGCGGAAGAAACGGCAAAGGAAGCAGAACTGGCAACAGCAGAAGTAATGACAACAGAATCATACAAATGCGGGAACGAAAGGGGGAAAAGAGAAAGAAAGAGAAAAAAGAAGAGAAGAATATATTCTCTATTAGAATGCAAAAGAAACTGGCAGTCCTGTATATGATGGTACTGCTGGCGTTTTCGGGGCTGGTGTTCCGGCTTGCATGGATCACAAGAGAAGATGGCACCAGATATCAGAAGCAAGTGTTCTCACAGCAAAGGTACGAATCTACGATTTTGCCTTTTCGACGTGGCGATATTGTAGACGCAAAGGGAACCAGGCTTGCCACCAGTGAAAAGGTGTATAATCTGGTGATTGATGCCAAGGTAATGACAACAGAGGTAAAAGGGAATCAAATCTACTTGGAACCTACCTTGCAGGCATTGGGAAAATATTTTGACCAGTTGGATATGAATGCCATTCGGGAATATGTCACAACACACAAGAACTCGTCTTATTATGTGCCCTTAAAACAGTTGACCTACGAGGAAATCAGCGGGTTTCAGGAAGAAATGAATAATTCAGGCAAGACGTCAACCCAGAGCACAAAGCAGGACTCCGATCAGACGGAAAACAAGGACACAGCTCAGACTGGGGAGGACGGCGCAGACCAGACAGAGAATGATGGAGCAAACCGGACAGGAAGCGGAAACACAGGTAAGGATGAGGAGCAGACCCAAAAAGGTATCATAAAAGGTGTCTGGTTTGAAGAAGAATACAAACGAATCTATCCTTATAATTCCCTGGCAGCGGATGTGATTGGCTTTGCCAGTAAGGATAATGTGGGCAGTTATGGACTGGAGGAATATTATAACGACATTCTCAACGGGATTAACGGAAGGGAATATGGCTATCTGAATGATGATCAGGCGTTGGAGCGGACGCTGAAGCCGGCAGTGGATGGTTATAATATTCATTCCACCATTGATGCCAATATACAGATGATTGTGGAAAAGTATCTGAAGAAATTTAACGAGGAGCATGAAAACGGATATATCCAGGGAAACGGCTCGGAAAATACTGCCTGTATCATTATGGAGGTCAACAGCGGAGAAATTCTTGCCATGGCGGAATATCCGGGATATGATTTGAATGATGTCAGGAATCCTGAAAGTCTTCTGGGAACCAGAATGGTGGAAATGGTTACCAATGCCAACGGATATCAGGAGTTGAAGAAGACAGATACTTATATCACAGAAGAAGTACTGGCAAATATGAGCAGCGATGAGCTGTATCTGAACCTGAATAATCTGTGGAAAAACTTCTGTATTACAGGAACTTATGAACCCGGTTCCACAGCCAAGCCCTTTACAGTGGCAGCAGCATTGGAGGAAGGGGCGATTTCTGCCACGGATACATTTGAGTGCAACAGTATTGTGGAAGTGGGCGGATATAAGATGGGCTGTCACAACAGGGCGGATGGGATACTGACATTGGAACAGGCGGTGGCAAAATCCTGTAATGTGTCCATGATTAAGATTTCACAGATTTTGGGAAGTGAGGCATTTTGCAAGTTTCAGCAGATTTTTAACTTTGGCTTAAGAACCAATATTGATTTGGCAGGAGAGGCCAGGACAGCCAGCTTTGTCTACTCGGCGGATAAAATGGGACCCACGGATCTGGCTACCAATAGTTTTGGACAGAATTTTAATGTGACTATGATTGAAATGATCACGGGCTTCTGCTCCCTGATCAACGGCGGAAACTATTATGAACCTCATATGGTGAACAAGATTACCAATGCAAATGGTGCCACTGTGACCAATATTGAACCAAGGTTATTAAAGCAGACAGTGTCAGCGTCTACTTCTGAGGTGCTCCGGCAGTGCTGTGAAGCAGTGGTGGCATATGGAACAGGAAAGCCCGCCAGGCCGGCAGGATATGCAATAGGGGGCAAGACCGGCACCGCAGAAACCATTGACCCCAATACCCATAAACGTTCCAAGACAGAATATGTGGTTTCTTTTATTGGATATGCACCGGCGGATGACCCACAGATTGCCATTTATGTGGTAATAGACAGACCCAATATAGAGAAGCAGAGCGGCGGGGCGGTATATGCCTCAGGTATTGCGCGTAATATCTTAACGGAAGTACTTCCCTATCTGAACATTTTTATGACGGAACCGCTCAGTGATGATGAGCGGAAGGAATTAGAGGCATTACAATTAGAGATTACCAATCAGTACGGCAGGCCTTCGGAAGGAGATGATGACGGTCAGGGAGACGATCAGACGCAGCCTCCCAGTGTGGATACGACAGGAACGGGAATGAGCTTTCCCATTGATCCTGAGACTGGATATCGGGTGGACCCTGATACTGGCGATAGATATGATCCTGATATGGGATTTGCCATTGATGGAGGTGAATCGGTTCCCGATGATACGCTTCCGCTAAATCCTAACCTTTAAAAAGGGTATCTCAGCGACACGTTTGCCTGCGATGGTACTGTGGGCAGATTATCTTGCGCGAGCGAGAGCCACTATGGGATAGCGGTCAACTTTTTTCGCTCGTAAGTATATATTTCTTACCCAAATAATTCATAACCTCATGGAAACAGGAATAAAGTATAATAATCCTTCTTGGTGAGGTTTGGTATGCTCACGGATAATAATAAAATATTCCACAGGAAGAAGATATTTGTTGTATTTCTTCTCTGTATAGGTGCTTTTATAGGTTTGTTCGGACGGCTGATATATCTCTGTGTATGGCAGGCAGAATATTATGCCAGAATGGCAACGGATCTGCATGAGAGAGAGCGCAGTATCAAGGCCGCCAGAGGACGTATCCTTGACTGCAATGGAAAGGTACTCGCGGATAACAAGACCGTATGTACCGTATCGGTTATCTACAACCAGATAGAGGAACCGGAAAGAGTCATTGAGATCCTTTGTAAGGAACTGGAGTTGTCAGAGGAATATGTAAGGCGGCGGGTAGAGAAATATTCTTCCATGGAGAGAATCAAAAGTAATGTGGATAAGGCCGTGGGAGACAGAATCAGAGAATATGACCTGGCAGGGGTGAAGGTGGATGAGGACTACAAGCGATATTATCCTTATGATGACCTGGCAAGTAAGGTGTTGGGGTTTACCGGCGGCGATAATCAGGGAATCATAGGATTGGAAGTGGTTTATGATACATATTTGCAGGGAGAGCCGGGAACCATTCTGACGGTGACGGATGCGAAAGGCATTGAGGTGGAATCCGCCGGAGAGCGGCGAATTGAACCTGTCAGCGGCCTTGACCTGTGTATCAGTCTGGACATGAATATCCAGTCTTACGCCACACAACTGGCAAATCAGGCACTTGCCACAAAAGAAGCGGACAGTGTATCCATATTGGTTATGAACCCGCAAAACGGAGAGCTCCTGGCCATGGTCAATGTGCCGGAATTTGATTTGAACAATCCGTATGAATTACCGGAAGGTACACCGGAAAATATCACATCTGAGGAAACGCAGAATATACTGAACAGTATCTGGCGTAATGGCTGTATCAATGATACTTATGAGCCCGGCTCTACTTTCAAAATCATTACGGCAGCAGCGGGGCTGGAAGAAGGGGTGGTGACACCAGGCAGTTCGTTTAGCTGTCCCGGATACATAATTGTGGATGATAGAAAGATCCGCTGTCATAAGATTGCAGGGCATGGCAGTCAGGATTTCACCCACACCATGATGAATTCCTGCAATCCGGCATTAATTACGGTAGGACTTCGGCTGGGGCTGGATAGCTATTACAGTTATTTTGAGCGCTTTGGCCTGAAAACGAAGACTGGAATTGACTTGCCGGGTGAGGCGGGAACTATTATGCACAAGAAGGAAAATATGGGAAATGTGGAGCTTGCCACGGTAGCATTTGGCCAGTCATTTCAGATTACACCCATACAGCTTTTGACTACGGTATCCTCTATTATAAATGGGGGAAGGAGAATCACACCGCATTTTGGGATACAGACTTGCGATAAAGACGGAAATGTTGTGGATGTGTTTGAATATCCGGTGGAAGAAGGGATTGTATCCGCAGAAACAAGTGCAACCATGCGGGAAATACTGGAAATGGTAGTTGCAGAGGGCAGTGGTGCCAATGGAAAGGTGGCAGGTTTTCGGGTGGGCGGCAAGACAGCCACCAGCCAGACCCTTCCCAGAGGCAGCGGCCGCTACATAGCATCTTTTATTGGCTTTGCTCCGGCAGATGACCCGCAGGTAATCGCCCTTGCCATAGTGAACAATCCGCAAGGCGTATATTACGGAGGACAGGTGTCCGCGCCCATTGTCCGTCAGCTTTTTGAAAATATTCTTCCTTATTTGGGTATTGAGGGGGATCAGAATGAACAAAATTAGTATGATGGCAGTCATGATTTCCTTTGGTATCAGTGCAGTGTGCGGACCACTCCTGATTCCGTTCTTAAGATGGCTTAAATGTGGGCAGACAGTCAGGGAAGAAGGGCCTGCCGCACATTTGAAGAAGACCGGTACACCTACAATGGGGGGAATCATGATACTGGTAAGTGTGGTGATGACTTCTGTGCTGTTTGTGGAGGATTATCCTAAAATTGCACCGGTGCTTTTCTTAACCGTGGGCTTCGGGCTGGTGGGGCTTATGGATGATTATATTAAGGTGGTGTGCAGGCGTTCCATGGGACTGACGCCCTGGCAGAAATTGTCCGGACAATTGGCAGTCACGGGTATTTTCGCCTGGTATTTGATTCATTATACAGATGTGAGCCTGGCAATGAGGATTCCGTTTTTGCCGGGAAGATATCTGGATTTTGGCATATGGAATGTGCCAATCCTGTTCTTTGTTGTCTTAGGGACAGCAAACGGAACAAATTTTACAGACGGGCTGGATGGGTTGGCAGGGAGTGTCACTTTGATGGTGTCAGTGTTTTTTTCCGTAGTTGCCATTGGCACGGCGGGGGGCATCGAGCCTGTGACCTGTGCGGTAGCAGGGGCATTGTTGGGATTTCTGTTATTTAATGTGTACCCGGCTAAGGTGTTTATGGGAGATACGGGGTCCTTGGCTTTGGGAGGCTTTGTGGCAGGATGCGGGTATCTGCTTCAGATGCCCTTATACATAGCTGTGATTGGTGTTATCTATCTGGTGGAGGTATCTTCCGTGATTTTGCAGGTGGCGTATTACAAATTAAGCGGTGGAAAACGGATTTTCAAAATGGCGCCGCTTCACCATCATTTTGAACTTTGCGGGTGGTCTGAAACCAGGATTACAGCACTGTTTACTATCATTACGGCCCTGATGTGTCTGGCAGCGTTGGCGGCAATTTGTTGATCGCTTAATGAAAATAAATTATCAAAAGAAATCATTGGTTTGGAAGAAAAGAGTTCTTCGGAAGGGAAGACAGAGATGAAAGCGGAAGGGAAACATTTCACAAAAGCTAAGAACTTTGAAGGAGAAAAATGTCTTGTGGTTGGTTCCGGTATCAGCGGAATCGGTTCTGTGGAGCTTCTGGAACATATGGGGGCAGAGGTAGTTTTGTATGATGGCAAGGAGGGGATGACAGAAGAGGAGCTTCGTGAGAAGTTGCCAGCGAAGAGCAATGCTGTCTGTATGACAGGAGAGCTGCCGGAGAAAATCAGAACAGAAATCCAGGCAGTGGTTCTAAGTCCCGGTGTGCCCGTGGACATTCCGCTGGTAAAGAACTTTCAGGCAAACGGAGCGGAAATCATTGGCGAAATCGAGTTGGGGTACAGAGAAGAAAAAGGCAGAGTGGCCGCGATTACCGGTACCAATGGCAAAACTACCACAACTACGCTGGTGGGAGAGATTATGAAGGCACATCTGGGTGAAGATAAGGTGTTTGTAGTGGGAAATATCGGTAATCCATATACGTCAGAATGCCTGAAAACGACGACGGAAACGGTGACGGTAGGAGAAATCAGCTCATTTCAGCTAGAGACGATTTCCGCGTTTCATCCGGCGGTATCTGCGATATTGAATATCACCCCGGATCATTTGAACAGACATCACACCATGGAAGCTTATGTAGCGGCAAAGGAGACCATTACCCGGAACCAGACAAAAGAGGATATCTGTGTCCTGAATTATGAAAATTCATATACGAGAGCGTTTGGGGAGAGATGTCCGGCCAGGGTAATTTTCTTTTCTTCCGCAAGAAGATTGGAGCAGGGATATTATCTGCAGGGAGATAAGATTATAAGGGCAAATGACGGTCGGGAGGAGGAGTTGCTTGACATCCACGAGGATATGAATCTGGTGGGAATATGCAATGTGGAGAATGTCATGGCGGCCATTGCCATTGGAGAGGGCATGGGAGTGCCATTGGAGATTATCCTGGGCGTAGTGAGGGAATTTCATGCAGTGGAACATCGAATTGAGTTCGTAGCATCCAAAGGAGGGGTGGATTATTATAATGACTCTAAGGGAACGAATCCAGATGCGGCAATTCAGGGAATACGTGCCATGAGTAAGCCGACGGTTCTGATCGGGGGAGGATATGATAAGCAGAGTGAATATGATGCGTGGATCGAAAGTTTTGAAGGAAAGGTAAAGTGGTTGGTGCTGATCGGCCAGACGAGAGAGAAAATCGCAGCCTGTGCAAGAAAGCATGGATTTGAGAGCATACGTTTTGCTGATACTTTTGATGAATGCCTGGAGCTTTGTACCAGTCTTGCACAGCGCGGTGATGCCGTTTTGCTGTCACCTGCCTGTGCAAGTTGGGGAATGTTTCCAAATTATGAGGTGAGGGGAGAGAAGTTCAAAGAATATGTGAATAAATTACCTTCCACATAAAGCTTGGTGGCTGGTAACTTCGGATAAGGAGCGCTTATGGCATCAAACGAAATAAGAAATTTTCGGGAAATGAGAGATTTTCGGGAAAAAAGGGATTTTCGTGAACAAAGTGACTTTCGTGACAAACGGAGTTCCCATGAAAGATTGAATTCTTATGAGGAAAGAACTTATGGTGAGAAAAGAACCAAAAATACCAAGCGGAAGAAAAAAGAGCAATCGGAATACTTTTTTGATTACAGCCTCCTTTTTATCGTCCTGTTTTTGATGGGGTTTGGTTTGGTCATGATTTATTCCGCCAGTTCTTACCAGGCATTTTTGGAATTTGGAGATTCGGCGCATTATCTGAAGAGACAGTTGATTGCCGGCATTATCGGATTGGTGTTAATGATTGTTGTAGCCAATATTCCGTATCATTTTTGGGAGAGGTTCTATTTGCTTGGATATTTGGTGTCCGTAGTGTTGGTTCCTATGGTGCTGACTCCTTTGGGCGTGGCGTCCCACGGCGCGCGCAGGTGGATCGGTATTCCGGGTACCGGATTCAATGTACAGCCCGCTGAGGTGGCGAAACTTTGTATGATCTTGTTTCTTGCAGTGATGGTGTGTAAAATGGGCAAGGGCGTTCGTTCCATGAAAGGCTTTTGTGTCATGGTAGCATTTCCGATGCCCATTGTATTAGAAGTCTATATTATCACCAAGAATCTGAGTTCGGCTATTATCATTTTGGGTATTTCAGTTCTTATGGTGTTTGTGGCCAGCCCGGATTACAAAAAATTTATCTTTATGGCTCTGTTGGTTCTTGCCGTCGCGGCGCTGGTCGTTTATCTGGTGGTGTCAGGAAATGATTTCATGGCATTCCGCGGCAATCGAATTCTGTCATGGCTTGACCCGGAGAGCGATCCCACCGATACGGGGTTTCAGACGTTGCAAGGTTTGTATGCTATTGGCAGCGGCGGTGTATTTGGCAAGGGACTGGGGCAGAGTATGCAGAAGCTGAGTTTTCTGCCGGAGGCCCAGAATGACATGATTTTTTCTATTATTTGTGAAGAGCTTGGTCTCTTTGGCGCAGTCGCCATTATATTAATGTTTGTGATGCTGCTGTGGCGCATGATGGTGATTGCCAACAATGCGCCGGATCTCTTCGGTGCCATGCTGGTGGTGGGGGTCATGGGACATATCACTATTCAGGCTATTTTGAATATTGCCGTGGTGACAGCTACCATACCAAATACGGGAATTTCCCTGCCGTTTATCAGTTATGGGGGGTCGTCCGTAATGTTTCTGCTGATTGAGATAGGGTTGGTTCTAAGCGTGGCACGACGGATACAATTGAAGGAATTGTAATATACCAACTGTCTCCATGCCAGAGAAAATGCTCCGGACCAACCACCTATCATAAGTAATTATGATGAAACAAGGTACATATGCGGCCTGATTTTCATAGGATAGAATAGTTAATATAGGGTGTGCTGTTATGTAACACGCCCTGAGAAGCCGGATGGTGCTTTATGGATTCTATTCGTATTCAGGGCAGGATTGCCCTACAGGGAAAGGTTCGCATACAAGGCTCGAAAAATGCCGCACTGCCTGTCCTGGCAGCTACGCTGTTGGTGGGGGAGCGTTCCGTGATCAGGAATTGTCCCAAGATAGCGGATGTGCATTCCATGGTGAGTCTGTTAAAAAGCCTGGGCTGTAGTGTACACTGGCAGGAAAAAGGACTGGTTATTGATTCTTCACAGGTGAGAAAGGGTGAGATGCCTGAGGAGGCAGTGACGGGAATGCGTTCTTCATTGTGTCTCCTGGGGGCGTTGCTTGGCAGATGCAGAGAGGTGGTTATGGAGCATCCGGGTGGATGTGTGATTGGCAAGCGTCCGATTGACCTGCATTTGTCCGCGTTAAGGCAGATGGGAGTGGAATTTACGGAAAAAAATGGCAAGCTTATGGCAAAGGCTTCCAGGCTGCATGGGGCAAGGATATGCCTTCCGTTTCCCTCTGTGGGTGCAACGGAGAATATTGTACTTGCAGGTGTGATGGCAGATGGGGATACTGTTTTGGAGGGTGCGGCTTTGGAGCCGGAGATTCTGACATTGTGCCAATATCTGTGCTGCTGCGGTGCTTTTATTGAAGGGGCAGGTAGTTGTCGGCTTGTAATTCATGGAGGCAGGAAGCTGTGCAGAACCGATTTTACCATACCTGCGGACAGAATTGTTGCAGGGACTTATTTGTTTGGATGTATTGGAGCCGGGGGATGTGTCCTTTTGGAACAGGCACCGGGGAAGGAAATGGCGGCAGTACTGCAGGTGGCGGAGCAAATGGGAGGACATGTGTATAGTTCGCCGGAGGGTATTTATGTACAGGCACCGGTCAGGCCCCTGCCGTTGCGTCTTGTAACGGCACCGTATCCCGGTTTTCCCACAGATCTGCAATCAGTGGCATTGGCTGTGGAGACAATGGGAATGGGATGCAGCAGAATAGATGAAGTCATTTTCGAGAATCGTTTTCGTATCTTGGAGGACTTGGAGAAAATGGGAGCGAAAGTGCAGCAAAAAAATGCCCATAGTGTGTTAATCAAAGGTGTGGAGATGCTGCAAGGAGCACATGTACAGGCAAAAGAACTGCGTGGCGGTGCGGCTCTTGTGGTTGCCGGTCTGATGGCAGAAGGAGAGACAGTTGTCAGTGGTTGTCCGTTTATATACCGTGGGTATGAAAATATCTGCAGGGATTTCAGAGAATTAGGAGCGAGAGTGACAAGTGTATAAGAGCAAAAGAACGCATATTGCTATCTTCATAATCGTTGTTCTGGCAGTATTGTTGGGCCTGGTGAATTATATCAAGACGACCTATACTGTACGAACAGTTTATGTGGAGGGAAATATACATTATTCAGAGGAAGAAGTGAAGGAAATGGTCATGAAAGGGCTATTGGGAGACAACTCCCTCTATCTTTCTTTGAAGTATAAAAACAAAGATATTGAAGGTATTCCTTTTGTGGATGTATTGAATGTGGATATTTTGTCCTCTGATACAATCAAGATTATTGTATATGAGAAAAGTTTGACGGGTTATGTAAAATATTTGGACACGTATATGTATTTTGACAGAGATGGCTATGTGGTGGAAAACTCCAGCATTAAGACAGTGGGAGTACCGCAGGTGACAGGGCTGGAGTTTGACTACATTGCAATAGGTGAACTGATTCCGGTAGCAAATACAGAAGTTTTTAACAATATTTTGGATATAACAAAACTTCTGAACAAGTATAATCTGATATCGGATAAGATATATTTTAATGAATCGGGTGAAATAACAATTTTTTTTGAAAATGTGAAAGTGGCTCTGGGGGGAGACAGAGCTACTTTGGAGGACAAGCTTATGCTGCTTCCGAATTTATTGCAGCAGCTTGCCGGAAAAAGTGGGACGCTGCAGATGCAGACATATGATGAGGACAGCGGAAAATATACATTTAAGCCGGAGAAAAGCGGCTGAGAAAGGTCAGAATGTAAGGAAGAGTTGTCTGTGTCCGGGCTGTATGGAAGGGTATTTCAGGAATTTTACATAGAGGGAACGAACATAAGACGCATGAGTCACAATTTTTTCAAAAAGTAGTTGCTAAAATTGCGAAAAAATTATATGATAGTAGATATGGTATGAAGTGGAGAAGTTGAAGAGAAGAAAAAGGAGGATATACCTTTGCTGGAAATTAAGACGAACGATGCTGAATCTGCTGCTAAAATCATTGTAGTCGGTGTGGGTGGCGCAGGTAATAATGCTGTAAATAGAATGGTAGAAGAGCAAATTAACGGGGTGGAGTTTATTGGAGTTAATACGGACAAGCAGGCTTTACAGCTTTGTAAAGCGCCGAAACTTTTGCAAATCGGGGAGAAATTGACCAAAGGCCTGGGTGCCGGAGCGAAACCGGAAGTAGGCGAGAAGGCGGCGGAGGAAAGTGCGGAAGAGATCTCGGCTGCTTTGAAGGGGGCGGACATGGTATTTGTCACCTGCGGTATGGGCGGCGGTACAGGAACCGGTGCGGCGCCTGTGGTGGCGAAGCTGGCGAAAGAAATGGGCATCCTGACAGTGGGGGTGGTGACGAAGCCGTTTCGCTTTGAGGCCAAGACTCGTATGGTGAATGCCACTAATGGTATTGAGCGTATCAAAGAGTACGTGGATACTTTGATCGTAATCCCAAATGATAAGCTTTTGGAGATTGTGGACAGGCGGACTACGATGCCGGAGGCGCTTAAGAAAGCGGATGCAGTGCTGCAGCAGGCAGTGCAGGGTATCACCGATCTGATTAACAGGGCGGCTTTGATTAACCTGGATTTCGCGGATGTACAGACAGTTATGAAGGATAAGGGAATTGCACATATTGGTATTGGTGAGAGTACGGGTGACGATAAGGCATTGGCTGCAGTGAAAATGGCGGTGGAAAGTCCTCTGCTGGAAACCAACATTACCAGTGCAACAGATGTGATTCTCAATTTGTCCGGAGATATTACCTTGCCTGATGTCAACGATGCGGCGGAATATATTCAACAGTTTACAGGAGAAGATATCAATATCATTGTGGGTGCAATGTATGATGAAAATGCTACGGACAGTTGTACGGTTACGGTGATTGCAACAGGTCTGGATGAGGCTGTGAACAATCCTCCTTTGCAGACACGGTTCGGAATCAATTCTGCGTACAGACAGCCCACGGCGTCCAATACGATTAAGAACCTGAATGTGCAGCCCACAACTGTTCCCACCCAGCCGACGGCAGAACAGCAGGCGTCTTTGCAGGGAATACAGAAGCCAGTGGATATCCGCAGTTCCGTAGTGGAGAAGACATTAAAGATTCCGGATTTTCTTCAGAGAAAATAGGATTTTCACGTAAATATATGCAAGAAATCAATACATTTAGAAGTCGGGCAGTTCAAGGCCCGGCTTTTTTGTCGAAAATTTTTCATGAATCCACACTCTATTTGACAAATTCTTAAGTCCAATCCCTTTATAATAATTGTGAAAAGGATGATGCCAATGCACTATGAATTATATGCAGACAGTCTGTTTCTGCTCAATTTTATGATGAATCTATATCTGCTGATACTGGTGGACCGCAGTACACTCCGGACCGCAAGGGTGGGGAGGCTGACAGCAGGCGCAGCAGTAGGGGCATTATGCTATTTTTTGCCTTTTCTTGGAACGGCTCCAGTGTTTTTGAAGCTGACAGGGGGAATCATAGCAGGATGTGCGGGAATGCTCTGTATTACGTTTCCTGTGAAGAGCCTGAGAATGTTTCTCCGGTTATTGGAGAGACTGGTATTATACTCTTTTGGAATGGGAGGGGCGTTGCTGTTCCTGATCAGGATTGCGGGGCCTGCAAGGGAGGCAGTCACCAGTGTCATGGGGATTCTGGGGTTGGGAGGATTGGTCTTCTGGTTGTTTCTCAGGTTCAGATATGGGTTGAAGGCAAAGGACAGCGTGTGCAGGGCGACACTGCTTCGAGATGGAGAAGAGGCAGTTGTATGGGCTTTGATCGATTCAGGAAACAGTTTGGTGGAACCCATCAGCGGGAAACCGGTCTGCATTTTGGAGCAGGAGGTATTTGACAGAATTTGGAAGGGTGACGCGAAGGGATTTCGCGCGATACCTTACCATAGCATTGGGAAAAAAAGCGGAATTCTGCCAGGTTACCTGTTGCCCCAGTTGTTCCTGGAGATAGACGGCATGAAATTGTCATTTATTGATGTATATATTGCTGTCAGTTGTGAGGAGATTTCCGAAGCAAAAAGTGCTGACGCAGAATCCGTGAAAATGATTATTCACCCAGGACTCTTGATACAGAGCAATAAGGGTAAGCCGAAGAATCGGCAGAATGTGAGGCGTAATGATTCTGAAAGTGACGATACCGGGCAAAATGCAGTTTAAAATGATACGCAGGGAGAATTTTCTCTTGCACAGAAAGGGGGAGATTCACTATATTGGCGGAGCAGAAGTGCTGCCGCCGCCGCTGGAGTTGGAGAGAGAAAGTCAGGTAATCAGTGATTTGGGAACAGAATACGATGACGAGGCAAAGGCGATCCTGATAGAACACAATCTGCGGCTTGTGGTGTATATTGCCAAGAAATTTGACAACACAGGAGTGGGCGTGGAGGATTTGATTTCCATTGGTACCATCGGGTTGATTAAGTCCATTAATACCTTTAAACCTGACAAAAATATTAAGCTGGCAACCTATGCCTCCAGATGTATTGAGAATGAGATATTGATGTATCTGCGCAGGAATAATAAGACAAAGCTGGAGGTGTCCATTGATGAACCCTTAAATGTGGATTGGGATGGGAATGAACTGTTGTTGTCGGATATTCTGGGGACGGATGATGATGTGATCTATCGGGATATTGAAAATGAGGTGGAACGGAAACTGCTGTTGGGTGCGGTCAGCAAACTCTCGGAGAGGGAGAAGAAGATTATCAGTCTTCGATTTGGATTGGGAACAAAGGATGGGCAGGAAATGACGCAGAAAGAGGTTGCCTCTTTATTAGGTATCTCTCAATCATACATATCCCGACTGGAAAAGAAAATCATGCGGCAGTTGAAGAAAGAAATGAGCAATCACATTTGATGCAATAATGATGCAACAATATCTTATTTTGGGGTTTTCAGGGAGGGGGAAATGGGGTATAATATTAAAACACAGGCTGATGTTTCAAAATAAGAAAAATGGTTGCGAGGTAAAAAACGTTGATTCAGCGTGATGATATATTATCCATGGAGTTTTTGAAGAAGACGGAGTATACAGGGTGTCATCAGGGTATGCGCTATCGGCTGGAAGGGATTTCGGCTGATGAGGGTGACAAGAGACTGCGCTGTACCATATGGCCGGAGCCATTTAATTATTTTAAGACACCCGATGAAGAAAAAGAGTCTGCAGAATTCCCCTTTGCGGAGGAAGGTGTGACAGAAGCAGTGGCTTGGATGAATGGGCGGCTGCTGGAAGAAAAGGACAGATGGGAACAAGCGGGAGAGCATTGGGATAGGTACCAGTAAAGTGATGAAGTGTTGCTGGCTGCAGGAAAGCTGTAAACAGTGATAAGTATGGAGCATGGAAGATGATACATTATATATATTCGGATATGATATCCATGATAAAGTATCTTCCCTATGGTATGCTGATAGGGATACCCATTGTGGCGATTCTTTTGTATATGGTGCTCAAAGTGGGAAAGCGCAAAGACAAGAAACCGGCAGCACTGCTGCCGGTTGTTATCTTTGGGTTTTATGTTGCGTTGATGATAGTAATCACCTTTTTGTCCAGGGAGAGCGGCAGCAGAGACGGCATGGATCTGAAACTGTTTTCCACATGGGGGATCAATACCAGAAATAATGCCTATGTGGTGGAAAATGTGCTATTGTTTATTCCATATGGTTTTTTTGGCAGCATGGCTTTTGCGAAATTAAGGCATTTTTTCCCAAGCATGATTTTGGGTACTGCTACCAGTCTGGCAATTGAATGTATGCAGCTTGTGACCAAGCGAGGGTATTTTCAGACGGATGATATATGGACCAATGTATTAGGGACGATTATCGGATTCTGTGTTTTTCGTCTGCTGTTCTGTTTCAAGGCTTTCAAGAGAAAAAGTGAGGAGGTTCTGCAGGAATCGGAGGACACCACTTAGAAACAAAAAAAGAGATGGTAGAAAACCGTCTCTTTTTTCATATCATTACTCAAGTAATTTCTTCAATTCATCCAAAAAGGTATTCACATCCTTAAACTCCCTGTATACGGACGCAAAACGTACATACGCAACCGCGTCAAGATCCTTTAACTTGTTCATCAACAGTTCACCGATGACCTGGCTGGATATTTCCTTTTCTGCCATATTAAAAATTTCATTTTCCACTTCGTCCGCCAGTATTGTAATCTGTTGCGCACTCACAGGTCTCTTGTGGCAGGCCCGGATCAAACCGCCTTCGATTTTGGAACGATCATAAGCTTCCCGGTTGTTGTCCTTTTTGATGATGATCAGGGGAATGGTTTCGATTTTCTCATAGGTGGTAAATCGTTTCCCGCATTCATCGCATACACGCCGTCGGCGAATGGAATTGTTATCCTCTGCCGGTCTTGAGTCGATTACTCTCGTGTTTTCATGATTGCAAAAAGGACATTTCATGGATTTCCCTCCGCGTTGGTCTGATGATTTATAACGTATCAGACACTGCCATATACCGAATTTAACATTTTTACAACTATTAATGTATCATATTCAGCAGTGAATGTCAACGAGAATAATGTCCGGGCCGATTTGCCTGATATCTTTATATGGAATTACAATATTGGGTTCACAGTTCAAAAAACCCAGAATGCGATTGCAGCCGGGAACCATGATCTTACAGATACAACCGCTGCAGTGGTCAAATTCCAGGTCGCACACCCGGCCCAGTTTTCTGCAATCTTTGATATTAATGACATCCTTACATTTCAATTCTGAATAAAGCATTTTCTTATCTCCAAAAAACAATCCCTCTTTATTACAAATATGCAGTTCCCTTTCAAATGATAACAAAATGTATGCACAAAATCATCCAAGTATACTTGTATAAATTACACTTTCCCAAGATTGTAGAGAATATTTTTCGCCCTGAGGCACATACTAGCATTATGTTATTTGATATGAAATTTTATGTTGAAAGCGCATGAAAATTTTATAGTGTAAACAGTAACAGATTCATACTAACACGCTTAAATGTGTAGAAATGAGGAAGGAAAAGAAATGACACAGGGTAAAGTGGAAATCTGCGGAGTCAACACCTCCAAGCTCCCGTTGCTGAAAACAGAAGAAAAGGAGGCTCTTTTTCAACAAATTGAAGCTGGTGATACGAAGGCGAGAGAAGCCTATATTGAAGGGAATCTGCGGTTGGTGCTCAGCGTCATCAAACGGTTTTCTTCCAGCAATGAAAACGTGGATGATCTGTTTCAAATTGGCTGCATTGGACTCATTAAGGCAATTGATAATTTCGACTCATCCCTGAATGTAAAATTTTCAACCTATGCCGTTCCTATGATCATAGGTGAAATCAGACGTTTTCTTCGGGATAACAGTACCATGCGTGTTTCACGCTCTCTGAAGGATACTGCTTATAAGGCAATCTATGCAAGAGAATCTCTGACCAGAAAAAATCTCAAGGAACCTTCCATCGAAGAAATCGCTACAGAAATAGGTATTTCCAAGGAAGATATTGCCTATGCGCTGGATGCGATACAGAATCCCATGAGCCTCTATGAGCCGGTTTTTACCGATGGCGGTGATACTCTCTATGTCATGGACCAAATCAGCGACAAAAAAAACAGAGAGGAGAACTGGGTGGAACAGCTCTCCTTAAGCGAAGCGATGAAACGTCTGAACGACAGGGAGCATGAAATCATCTCCATGCGCTTTTTTGAGGGGAAGACGCAGATGGAGGTTGCCGAGGCCATTGGCATCTCTCAGGCACAAGTATCTCGCTTGGAGAAAAATGCCCTTCGCACCATGCGCACTTATCTGACTGCCTGAGTTGATATGAAATTACATTCACATTAATGCTTTTTGAGGAACCTATGTAAACAACCCAAATAGAGCAGTCCGAGCGTTAGCTGGCCGGCCAGAATTCCCCATAGATACCCGGTAATTCCAAAACGGGGAATTGCCAGAAATACAAAACCCAAACGCAGCAGAAGGCTGAATACGTTCATGACGAAAATATGTCCGGCCATGCCCAGACCTTGAAGAATACTGGACAATGTGGTATCCAGATAGAGGAATGGACAGAGGAATCCCAATGTAGTGATAAAATATCCGGCCAGCGGACTATGGAACAGGGTAGTTCCCATCCATTTGCCTAGAATAACAAAAATGCCCATGCAGCAAATTCCCATCAAACCGCAATATTTGACGGTGCGCAGGGTGGCTTTTTTTACGGATTTGATATCCCCTAATGCGTAACTTTCGGAAATCATGGGCAGGAGAAGGACAGCAACAGAGCTGGTTAAGGCATTGGGGAAGAAAATGAAGGGCATTGCCATACCGGTGAGCACGCCGTATACACTGAGGGCAGTCGTGCTGTCATAACCATAGAGCTTTAGCTGGGTGGGAATGGATACGGATTCCACACTTTGCAGCAGATTTAAAATAATACGGTTTGCGGTCAGGGGCAGAGCCATGGCAAGCAATTTGCCATACAATACAGGAGCAGATTCCTGGCCGGATGGATATTTCTGCAATGCTTGAATTCTCCCAAAAGGCTTTCGACCCGGATGATTTTCTGATGTTTTCAGAGAAGGCATTTGGCTGGCAAATGTCTGTTGTGTGGAACATGTTCGTTTTGCAGAAAAGGTCTGTCGCCATGGATAAATTGCAATCACTGCCATGAGCATGGAAAAAAATTCGCCTATGGTAAGTCCCAGGATTGCAACACCAATAGAGGGCGTTCTGCCCAAGGATAGACTATAGGTGGAAATGATATACACACTGCCAACTCTGACAATTTGCTCTAAAAGCTGGGAACCTGCGGGGATGCCGGCTTTTTTGATGCCATAAAAATATCCGTTCATGCAGGCATGTATGGCGCTCAAAGGTACGGAAAAGGAGAGAATACGCAGCATGGATGCAGTGCGTACCTCATGCAGCAGATTCACAGCGATTGCATCTGCAAAAAAGTATAAATAAACATTGCATAATAGAGATAAGGGCAGAGAAAGACTCAAGCCCAGTATCACAGGGCGGAAGGTAGCGCGCTTTTGGATGGCAGTCTGTTCCGCCACAAGCTTGGAAATGGCAGTTTGGATTCCTGCCGCAGTCAGTGAGAAAGACAGGGATAATACAGGGCTTAACAGTTGATAAATTCCCATTTCTTCTTCTCCGAACAACCGGGAAAGGTAGATTCGATAGAAAAATCCAATGAGTCTGCTGATAAAGCCGGTGGCAGTTAGAATAAAGGTGCCTACGATTAGGGGATGACGTTGTTTTACTCTCATAACACTTATGCTTTCATTATCTTGTGTTACAGCATACTGTAACTTTTTCATTATTATATTCCCAAAGAATGGTTGACAGAACCAGTAGAAAGTGGTATACTAACGTCAAATTCCTAGCAAAATAGTATGAAATAAAAAGAACACACATTATCATGGAAAGGAAAAGGATAATGCAATTTTAAAACAGAAATGAGGTAAGAAGAATGATTTATCTGGATAATGCAGCTACTACAAGAACGGCTCCGGAGGTAGTGGAAGCTATGCTGCCGTATTTTACGGAGAATTATGGCAATCCCAGCGCAATCTATTCTGTCGGCGCCACAAGTAAGAAGGCTGTAAATGAAGCCAGAAGAGGCATTGCAGGAGTAATAGGGGCGAAGCAGGAGGAAATTTATTTTACGGCAGGAGGTACGGAAGCGGATAACTGGGCGCTGAAGGCTGTGGCAGAGAGCAACATTCATAAGGGAAGGCATATCATTACCACGAAAATCGAGCATCATGCGATTCTGCATACATGTAAATACCTTGAAAAAAGAGGATTTGAAGTGACATATCTGGATGTGGATAGGGATGGGGTGATAGACCTTGGACAATTGGAGGCGGCCATCAGGCCGGATACCATATTGATCAGTGTGATGTTTGCCAACAATGAGATTGGTACCCTGGAACCCATTGGTGAAATCGGCAGATTGGCGCGGGAAAAGGGTATTTTGTTCCATACGGATGCAGTGCAGGCATTTGGTCAGATTCCGATACAGGTGGATGAATTGGGGGTGGACCTTCTGAGTGCCAGTGCACATAAGCTGAATGGGCCGAAAGGAATCGGAATGCTGTATGTTCGCACAGGCATAAAATTGAGTTCTTTGCTTCAGGGCGGCGGACAGGAACGGAACCGGAGAGCCGGAACAGAAAATGTTCCGGGCATTGTGGGGTTTGGCGCGGCGGCAGCGAGAGCAATGAATATCATGGAGCAAAAGGCAGCAAAGGAAAGAGAACTTCGAGATTATCTGATTGGGCGGATTGAGACAGAGATTCCATATTGTCGTCTCAATGGCCACAGGGAGAAGAGACTTCCGGGCAATGTGAATTTCTCTTTTTCCTTTATAGAGGGAGAATCGCTGCTGATTATGCTGGATATGAAAGGCATCTGCGCCTCCAGTGGGTCCGCATGTACATCCGGTTCTCTGGATCCCTCTCATGTGCTGCTTGCCATAGGCTTGAAGCATGAAGAGGCACATGGGTCGCTTCGTATAACGCTTTCGGAGGAAAATACAAGAGAGGAAATGGATTTCGTGGTGGAGGAGCTGAAACAGATTGTGGCAAAACTGCGGGAAATGTCCCCTTTGTATGAGGATTTTATCAAATCATTGGGGTGACGTCGTGCACCGAGTGCACTTCACTCTTCAGTGCCGTCGCGCAGCGACTTATAAAGGAGAAGTCAGGAAGGTGCACGAGAGCAAATTTCAGGAGGGCCCTTACTCATGAAATTTGTCTCTCATAATATGTGCACCGAGTGTACTTCACTCTTCAGTGCCGTCGCGCAGCGACTTATAAAGGAGAAGTCAGGAAGGT
>CAMWLE010000061.1 GCA_947175015.1 uncultured bacterium | reverse complement strand
TGATACACCCCATCCCGCCATTACTGTCATTCACAATATTCTGCATGGTATCCTGAAGTTTCATCTGGCTTTCCTCACCGATGACAGCCACCTTGGCAGTAATTCCGTCATTGACAAGCTGCTCCACGGTCTTGCCGAAGATATTGGTATCCCAGATTCCCTTTTCCATATCGGCCTGGCCGATAAAGTTAATCAAATCATTTGCCTGTTCCTGCGTCCCCACAATGGGCGCGATTTCCGTCTCAATATTGGCGCGGATCATATGGATGGAAGGACTGGAGGCCTTTATTTTCACTCCGAATTTATTACCATGCTTGATAATTTCCGGTTTCTCCAAAGTGATTTCATCCTTATCAGGTGTCACCACCCCATATCCTTTGATTCGCACCATATTGACCGCATCCAGAACCTTCACATATTCATGTTTCATGGCCGCAAAATCCCTGAGCTTACTGATGAGCTGATACTCATCCGTAATGGTCTCTCCTACCATTTCCGTCAGCATTTCATAATAATATGATTCCTCCACATCAAGCATAATACGGACAATGCCGTCGGACAGGCTTACGCCGTCTGTTTTACAGCGTTTTATGTAATCACTGGCAAGTTCCACCGGCTTTTTCAGTACATCCCGAATGGTACTATACTCCTTCATCAATGCCTTAATCTGCGTGATAATATCCTGCTTCATACGGTTATCCCCCGGAAGCATCTCAACCCACTTAGGCATATAGAATTCTATGGAGGCAATCGGGAACTCATAAAGCACATTCTCCAAAAGCATATGAATATCTTCTTTTTTCAGTTGTTCACAATTGACAGTCACAGCAGAAACGCCGTATTTATCAGAGATTTCTCCTGCCACGCGCTTTGCATCTTCAGAATATGGCTTCTGGCTGTTTACCAACACCAAAAAAGGTTTCCTCAGCTTTTTTAACGCCAAAATCGTTTTTTCTTCCGCCTCCAGATAGTTGCTTCTGGGAATTTCTCCAAAACTGCCGTCTGTTGTCACCACAAGTCCTATGGTGGAATGGTCATTCATCACCTTATCCGTCCCTATCTCCGCAGCCTGGGTAAACGGAATCTCATAGTCAAACCATGGTGTTTTCACCATTCGTTCCACATCTTCTTCCATATGTCCTGCTGCCCCTTCCACCATATAACCCACACAGTCGATGAGCCGGACAGAAACGGGAACATCTCCGCTCAACACTACATTGGCTGCCTCATTGGGGATAAATTTAGGTTCCGTAGTGGTAATGGTCTTGCCTCCCGCACTTTGAGGCAATTCATCCTGCGCTCTGTTTTTGGCGTGTTCATCTTCCATATACGGAAGCACCATCTCTTCCATAAAACGCTTGATAAAAGTTGATTTCCCGGTGCGCACCGGCCCCAGCACCCCTATGTATATCTCTCCCCCTGTCCGGGTTTTGATATCATTGTAGAGATCATAAGTGTTTATAGCATAATTCTCCATAAGAAACCCTCCTGCATATACTGCTATATTATATGCAGGAGGCGACGAATTATGATTTCAATTTCATCTCTGTTCTCTCCACTCTGGTTCCGCATCCATCCTACTGTTTCACTTCCATCACTGTTCCTATAAATATCGGCAGATTGGATTCACAGTCCACGATCATATACACAAACGGTCTGTCCAGATACACTGTCCTGATTTCCTGTGGCGGCGCTGCACCGCCGTTTACTGCCACCATGGTTGCTGCTCCCGCTCTGGTTCCCCTCTCGCTCACTTCAATGAAAGTTTTATGCACTACCCCGCTGATATACAGATTGCCGTCCCTGTGACTGCCGATTCCTGAGAAATCCGCCCTGGCAATATCAAAGGCATTCACCATCCCCATTTCCTGCAGAATCTGGTTCATTTCCACACTGTATTCGCTCTCAAACTTCGGAATTGCCCCATGAACTGTTATTTCCACAGGATGTTCCAATATTCTGTGCAGTTCTTCTCCTGTCAGTGAATCCAGCAATTCCGACACGGTAACACCTTCCTTGGGAAGAAGCGCCGCAAACGCATATTTCCTGTCTGCATAATACTTTAGAAAGCCCTCGGCCTGTTCTGTTTCCAGATAATCACTCTCGGTAGAATACATCAGCTTTACCTTGTTGGTGGTGCCGTCTTCTTTTGTGAATATGCTGTCGCGCACCTGATGATCATAATATATGGACTGCCATTCCGCATCAAAAGAAAGCGCATTGATAAGAAACATGACAGCATCCGGCTCGATTTCATCCAGAATTTCTTTGATCATGCCATCCGTATGCTCCGCAACCCATCCGTTGATATCTTTTACCGTAGTGCGATCAAAAGGCGCCTTATACAGACCTGCATGATATAAATCCGCATTTGTCTGCAGGAAATCCTGCTCCACAGAGAAATCTTCACTATCCCGAAACCAAATCGCATTTGCTATATGCAGCTTATATTTTTCTTCTTCGGGAAGCATCTGCAGATAGGCGGCCAGATACGCATTTAACTCCGGTACAGAGCATCCAAAGACATTTTCCATCTGCTGTAATGTCTCTCCTGCGGCTCCGTTGGCTGTCATAGCCAGGGCGGAAATGACAGAAAGGGGCGAAATCAATGTGTTTTTACTTTCATCTTTGCCGAAACTGCCTCGCAGCAGGCGCACCCCAAAGTCTGTCACTGCTACGGCGGACTCGGTTTCTGCTTCACTTTCTTTTTCTGCATCCATCATTCGGCAAAGCATGGATACTTCGTTTTCTGCCAGTCTTACATCGCTGGCGCCTACGGTGACAATCCCGCCGGACACATCCACATAATATTGCGAACCATCATTAAAAGTAATGCTATATTCCGGTATATTGTCATAGGTTACACCAGAATAGTTTAACTGGCTTAGAAAAGCAAACAATTCATCTGCATTTTTCAATTGATACCTGCCGGCAGTTCCTTCCGCTGATGAATCTTCTTTCATAGGAATACTTTCCATTGGTTCAATAACTGCTGAATAGCTCCCTTCCACGGGCACTTCTCCTTTCTCCGTTTCCGACAGCAATGGTGTAACGTTCATAATCCCACTCTCTCTAGGCGTTACTCTTGCCGTCAAATCTTCGGAGACTCGCATGGAAACCATATCTGCGCATCCGGTAATCGAAAACAGCATAGCCATCGACATTGTAGCAACAAGAATTCTTTTGCCAAGTTTTACTCGCATCATCATATCCTCCTCACAATCGTGCATAACAGTTCTGCCAGTATTGCAGGCATGTAATCTTATCATCAGGCTTTACCATATCGGCCTTATAACAATATCAACGAGAACAGTCGGCAAAAGTTTCCTTATTATCTAATTTTTATCTGTTGCTGCATTATGGTAATCTTGATTACTCTGTGTACCGGAAGTGTTTCTACTTCATATTCACTCTCTTATAATTTTTCTTGCCCCGTCTCACTATGATACCATTTCCAGCCAGTTGCTCAGGGTGATACATTGTCTTGATATCGTTTATCTTCTCATTGTCCACAGCGACACCGCCCTGTTCCACCGCTCGTCTGGCCTCGGAACGGGAAGTGGTAAGACCTGATTTCACCAATATGCCGAGAATATCAATGGTTCCGTCTGTGAAATCTTCCTCTGTCAAGGTCGCTGTGGGCATATCGGCGCCGCCTTCGCCGGAGAACAGGTTCCCGGAGAAAATGCTGCGTGCGCTCTCCTGTGCTGCCTGTGCTTCTTGCTCTCCATGCACCAGCTTTGTCAGCTCGAAAGCAAGGATTTCCTTTGCCTGATTCAGTTGACTGCCTTCCCACTTGTCCATTTCACTTATCTGTTCCATGGGCAGGAAGGTCAGCATTCTTATACATTTCAGCACATCCGCATCCGCTACATTTCTCCAGTACTGATAGAATTCAAAAGGTGATGTTTTATTTGGATCAAGCCATACCGCTCCCTTCTGGGTCTTGCCCATTTTCTTCCCCTCGGAATTCAAAAGCAGCGTGATAGTCATGGCATAGGCATCCTTGCCCAACTTACGTCGGATCAGCTCCGTACCGCCAAGCATATTGCTCCACTGGTCATCGCCGCCAAACTGCATATTACACCCATAATTTTCATACAGTTTCAGAAAATCATAGCTTTGCATGATCATATAATTGAATTCCAGAAAGCTCAGTCCCTTCTCCATACGCTGCTTATAACATTCCGCAGTCAACATTCTGTTTACGGAAAAATGTACCCCGATATCCCGGATAAATTCAATATAATTCAGATCCATAAGCCAGTCCGCATTATTGACCATCAAGGCCCTGGAATGCTTTTCTTCTGTTGAGTGCTTTTCCTCCATGGAATGCTTCTCTTCCCTGGAATGCTCTGCTTTCATATCTTCTCCAAATTCTATAAAACGGCTCATCTGTTTCTTAAAGCATTCACAGTTATGCGCAATGGTTTCCTTCGTCATCATAGTGCGCAGGTCACTTCGGCCGGAAGGATCTCCTATCATGCCTGTGCCGCCGCCAATCAGCGCAATAGGCTTATTTCCCGCCATCTGCAGACGCTTCATCAGGCAGAGTGCCATAAAATGTCCTACATGCAAGCTATCCGCAGTGGGGTCAAAACCAATGTAGAAGGTTGCTTTTCCATTGTTAATCAGTTCCTTGATTTCCTCTTCATCCGTGAGCTGCGCCAACAGCCCCCTTGCCTTTAATTCTTCAAATACAGTCATATGCTTTTCCATGCCTTTCCATTCTTTTTTATCAATCCTGAAAAATACTATCAAAGAGTTCTTTTATGATGAAATATTTCTTTTGGTTCATTATAAAATGAATATTGATAGTCCGGCCAGAGAAAATCCCGGGCCGGACTACTGCTTATATCATATATCAATCTTCTCTGTCTTATTAAATCTGAGAATGCTTAGGCCGGTTGCAGAATTTGATCGGCCAAGCATTCTTAATATCTTGTGTACAGATAAGTAAATGATTTCTCCAAATCTGCCTTTTCAATTACCCTTCCCCAATGTATCGTACCAACATAATTTCCATCCACAGGTATCACATAGTTTCCTTCCGCAACAGTCACATCACCATTATCTGCTATGGCAAGTATAATAACAGAATGGCTATCATCGTTAAGTCGGACAACATCCCCTACACGAACCTGGGAAACATCAAAAACTTTCGTTGCTGGTGCCTCTGTGCCAAAAGCTGCGTCACTAAGTATGAATGAGAATGCTGCACAACCGTGTCCTTCTGTGTATAAGACATTAGGATCTGCATACCACCTATAGGTGTCACTGTTGTCCCACTTCATTCCCTCCGGATACTCTGTCTTCATTGCGATCATGGCCTTGTATAGTTCTTCCTCCCTAGAAACTTCATCAGGCGTCTCCGTGGGCGCTGGACTTACTGTTGGTGCTGGACTCTCTGTTGGCGCCGGACTTACTGTTGGTACCGGGCTCTCTGTAGGAACCGGGCTTTCCGTTGGTACAGGACTCTCTGTAGGAACAGGACTTTCCGTTGGTACAGGACTCTCTGTAGGAACAGGACTTTCCGTTGGTACAGGACTCTCTGTAGGAACAGGACTTTCCGTTGGTGCCGGGCTTACTGTAGGCGCAGGACTTTCCGTTGGCGCCGGACTCGCTGTTGTCTCAGGTACTTTTGTAGATTCTGGGGGGGGCGTCTGCTCGTCATCTTCCTGCCTTGCATCTGCCTCCTTCAGGGCGCTTAGGCTCTCATAGCCCTTTGAGGTCCCTTCGTCTCTCATCTCATTGATTCCGCAGGTTAAGTAATGCTGCACTATGGATACCAGATCATCTCCATAGGCTTCTTTTATGTCACCGTAGGCATCCGCATACTGAACCGGGTTAAACATTACCCCCTGGTCCCTGCCTTCTTTTGCACCATAGGTAAAGAAATGCTCCACATATTTGTCCCAGTCATCCCCGAATGCTTCGTCCAAATCCTTGTAAGCCTCGCGGTAGGCAGCTACATCCAGAATGAGACTCATGCTCCTGCCTTCCTCTAAACCATACGTGATAAAATGCTGATACAGTTTCTCTTCATCATCGCCGAACGCTTCCTTCAAGTCCGAATACTTGGACGCGTAATACTTCGCATCAAAGATATCCTTCATGGAAACAGCCGACACATTCAAAGTAGCGCCTGCAAGCGCAGTTACCGCCATCCCTAAAGCAAGTATTTTTTTCAGTTTCATAAACACTATCTCCTCTCTTTACCGCAGTTTGTCCTGTAGTAATCCAAACATATTATACCCCTTGTCCACAAATGTTGTCAACTTCTTATTGCAGATACCTTCCGCATCCCATCATTTATTCGCCATCAGCTTCACCATTGCCTGATTCAAGCCATCTACGGTCAGTTTATACATGGGGAACAGCTCCTTAATTGCTGTCTCCGCTTCCCGCCAGGGAGCTCTGCCCGGTGCCATTTTGGGATTCAGCCACACAATCTTCTTATACTTTTTCTTCAGCAACTGCAGCCATTCATGCCCTGACAATCCGCCGTTGGGGCCTCTGTAATTGCCGGTATCGGAATATAGTTCTTCCGGCGCCATGGCCGCATCTCCCACAATAATCACCTTATAATCACTGTCCACGTTGCGGAACATCCATTCCGTGTCCACCCAATCCCCATTTTCGCATTCCGGCGTCTTATACATTTTACTGTAAATGCAATTATGGAAATAATAGGTTTTTACATCCTTATAATGATTGGATTTATGAATTGCCTGAAATAAATCGTTCAACAAACTGCTGAAAGGAATCATGGTGCCGCCGGAATCCATTAAAAGCAACAGCTTGACCGCATTTTTCCGTGGTTTCTGCATGACAATCTGCAGGCACCCTCCATTGTTGCAGGTCTTATCCACCGTACCATTAATGTCCAACTCTGTCTCAGGAATGTCTAACCTGCTGGAGAACTGCCGCAATTTCCGGAAAGCCATTTGAAACTGCCTGTTGTCCAATACCCTGTCATCCCGAAAATCCCGGTATTTTCTGGCACCCACAACGGAAAAGGCTGACTGATAGCCGGTTTTGCCGCCTACTCGCACACCACCCACATTACCGCCCATATTGCCAAAAGATGTCTTGCCCATGGTGCCGATCCAGAAGCTTCCCCCATTGTGCTCTGTATCCTGATCCCGCAGACGTTGTTTGAAGGTTTCTTCCACCTCTTCCTTATCTACCTGAATATCCTCCACCTGATTTAAATGAGCTCTGGCCTCTTCATGAGCAAGTTCCATCATATCGGATTTGTCAAGCCACCGGAGCATTTCCTTTCCCACCTCGGTTTCCCGTTGTGCCGCTTTAAAACACTCTTCAAATGCCATATCAAATTTGTCGAAATCCGTCTCACTTTTTACCAGAATCATACGGGCTACATAATAAAAACTTGTCAGCGAACTTTCACACAGCCCCTTATCCAACGCTTCCTGCAACGTCAGCCATTCTCCTAATGTTACCCGCAGACCTTTTTCTCTTAAGGTTTCAAAAAATTTTATAAACATGCCAACTCGCTTTCTGACTATCACTTAAGACAGCTTAGTTTTTCTGTTCCTCACGAATAACAAACCACATCACAGATTCGGCTCCTGCCTGACCAACTGTAAATCTTCATCTTTTTTCACTACCACACCAATAAAAGGCAATGCCTTTCTGATGGCATCTGCCGAAATTCCGCCGATCTGCAGTGCATTGACCCAGTCAATCAGCTCTGAAGTGCTGGGTTTTTTGCGAATATCTCGGATTGCTCTGATATTATAAAATACTTCCATGGCATTCTTCAGCAAATGTTCTTCCACCTCCGGATAATGCACCCTTACAATTTCTTCCATTAATTCCTTTGACGGGAAATCGATATAGTGGAAAATACAGCGGCGTAAGAATGCGTCCGGCAATTCCTTCTCCGCATTGGAGGTAATGATAACAATGGGACGCTGCTTCGCTTTTACAGTGCGTTTTGTCTCATTGATATAGAATTCCATCTGGTCTAATTCCCATAAAAGATCATTGGGAAACTCTAAATCTGCCTTGTCGATTTCATCAATCAGCAGAACTACCTGTTCTTCACTGTCAAAAGCCTCTCCTAATTTCCCCAGTTTAATATAACGGGCAATATCATTTACGCCTTCTTCCCCGAATTGACCGTCATAGAGACGCTGTATGGTATCATATACATATAATCCTTCCTGCGCCTTCGTAGTGGATTTGATATTCCAAATGATTAATTTTTTCCCCAGAGCCTTTGCCACCGCTTCCGCAAGCATCGTTTTGCCTGTGCCGGGCTCCCCTTTGATCAATAGAGGTTTTTTCAAAGCAATGGCAATATTAACACTGGCCATTAACTCCTCGCTTGCCACATATTCACCCGTTCCCTGAAATCCTTGCTGTTCCATTATTTCCACACACCTTTCTTTTCTCACTGTTGACAAGATGAAAATAGCATCTCCCCATACCTTTCCCTTGAAAATCCTTCCTATTCATGTTACGATATTCCTGACTTAAAATCAAGTCCAAACTGACGAAAGGAAATAGATAAAAGGAAACGAACTATGTTAAAAGATATGTTTGAACACAAGCGCACACTGTCTTTTGAGGTATTTCCTCCGAAAAAAGACGGGGAATTTGATAAAGCTTTTGAAGTATTGGATGCTTTGGGAAAATTGTCGCCGGATTTTATCAGTGTCACCTATGGAGCCGGCGGAAGCCGTTCCGGTAAAACAGTGGAAATTGCCTCCTATATTCAGAACACACTGAAAATTGATGCCATGGCACATATGACCTGTGTAGGCAGCAAGCAGGAAGATCTTCTGCATGTAGCCGAAGCATTGAAGGAGCACAAGGTAAATCATGTATTGGCACTGCGCGGCGATCGGCCTAGGGACATGAGTGACGAACAGTTTGCTTCCAGAGACTTCGCCCATGCCAGCGATCTGATGACATTTTTGCGTGAGAACACCAAACTGCATATGGCAGGTGCCTGCTATCCTGAGAAGCATTTTGAATGTTTCAGTATGGAATCCGATCTGAACAATCTGAAAAAGAAACAGGAAGCGGGCGCAGAATTTTTCATCAGTCAGATGTTTTTTGACAATGATTATTACTATTCCTTCCTGGAAAAAGCGGCCCAAAAAGGCATTACGATTCCTGTGTGTGCCGGAATCATGCCCATAACTTCCGCAAAACAATTGGGAACTACCATTACCCTGTCGGGTTCGAGTGTACCGAAGGCATTGACAGATTTGATTGCCACCTATGGAGATACGCCTGATGAAATGAGAAAAGCAGGAATTGATTTTGCTATCCGCCAGATTCGGGATTTGCAGGAGAACGGAGTAAATGACATCCACCTCTACACCATGAATAAACCGAAAATGGCAGCAGAAATCGCAGAAGCTATTTATCGATAACAGGACTGAACCTGCCCATAACAAGCTGACCTCAGTGATGAAGAATAATCAGAGATGAAGAATAACTTATATTGATTTGCAAGATATTAAAGAATTGACCACAACCTGGAAGAACTGAAACGGCCACCAGAGGCTCCAAAACCTGCTTTGACCGCTTCCGCTTCCAGGATAACTATAATCACTAATCCTCCGGCCAGGGCAAATCTGATACTTCCAGCTTCTTGTCCCGCAGCATCAGCTCTTTTACCGCCTGGTCAGCGCTTTTTCCTGCAAACAAAATCTCATTTACCTGCTCGATAATAGGCAGTTGTACCTGGTATTTTCGTGCAAGTTCCATAGCTGCTTTCGCAGAATGAACGCCTTCTACCGCCATCCCCACCTCTGCCATTGCTTCTTCATAGCTTTTGCCCTGTCCGATCAGGATACCTGCTCTGCGGTTTCTGGAGTGCATGCTGGCACAGGTGACAATCAAATCTCCGATGCCTGTGAGTCCGCAAAATGTTTCAAATTTACCGCCCATAGCAGTGCCTAATCTTGCGATCTCCGTTATACCTCTTGTAATCAATGCAGCTTTGGTATTGTCCCCATAGCCAAGACCATCCGCAATCCCGGCCGCCAATGCCACCACATTTTTCAGAGCGCCGCCAAGTTCCATCCCCAGAATATCCGGACTGATATATACACGAAACACTTCATTCATAAACAATCCCCGGATATATTCTGCAGTGGATTTGGATTTTGCTCCCACCACAATGGTAGTGGGAACGCCCCGCCCCACTTCCTCTGCATGAGAAGGTCCTGACATTACGGCCACATCCGCCTGCGGAATTTCCTCTTCGATAATTTCCGACAAGGTCATTAATGTATGTGCCTCAATCCCCTTTGCAACATTTAATATTTTCTGCTTTGGTGCAACCAGACGGCTCAGACGATGAGCAATCTCTCTGGTATAAGAACTTGCTACCGACAAAACAAGAAGATCCTGTCCTTCTACCGCCGCAGAATCCTCCGTTGTAAATATCACATCCTGCCCCAGCTTCACCCCCGGCAGCATAGGATTCTCATGATTTTGCCGGAGCATGTCTATTTTCTGTGCCGATGCCGACCAGACAGTTATCTGATGTCCATTTTTCTCTAATAATGCCGCAAGAGCGATTCCCCAACTTCCCCCGCCAAAAATACTGATTTTTGCCATAGCGCCTCTTTTCCGCAGATATCATTTTCTGTTTTGGTTCCAACTTCTGCTCTATTTCTTAACTTTCCGGTTTCAATTCTGTTCTCTCATGGAATTATCTTTTTCCATAGAATGTTCTTCCACATCCACCTTATTCTTCTTAAGTAAATAAGTTCTGCGCTCATTTCCATGAAGCAGCCGAACAATATTTTCCTTGTGCTTCCAATAGGCCATTCCTGCCAGAAGTCCGGATAGGGCATACATTTCGTAGAGCTGCATCTGTGTCATTTCACCGAACACACCGCTCTGACCGCAGATAACCATCTCAATCACAAATCCCGCATACACAAGCAGAGACCCCAGAGAAACCAGATGTGTTGTGAAAAAGATACCAAAAAACACTACTACACCCATGACAATAAAATAAGGATGAAAGGCTAAAATCAATCCGGCCGTAGCTGCGATTCCCTTTCCGCCCTTAAAATTCATGTAAAAAGGATAATTGTGACCTAAAATCGCTCCGGCTCCCGTGTACAGGCAGAGCAGGTATACTATGTCCGGATGGCTGTGTCCGAAAGTGAGCCGCACAAGCCACACTGCTGCAATACATTTCAGGCAATCTCCTGCCAAAACGATCAAACCGGCTTTTGTTCCCAATACCCGAAGCGTGTTCGTGGTTCCGGCATTGCCGCTGCCATGTTGCCTGATATCAATTCCATGTGCCTTTCCATAAAAATAAGCGGTCTGGAACAAACCAAACACATAGCCAATCAATAAACAGATAACCCTTTCTATCATTTTTCTTTCTCACTCCGTTCTCTGATGATAAAACGCAGAGGTGTTCCTCTGAAACCGAATGTTTCCCTAATCTGATTCTCGATATATCTTGTGTAGGAAAAATGCATTAATTCTTTATCGTTCACAAAAATCACAAACGTAGGCGGCTTCACTGACACCTGCGTAATATAATAGAGCCTGAGCCGCTTTCCCTTGTCAGAAGGCGGCTGCTGCAGAGCAACAGCCTCTGCCATAATTTCATTTAATACACCCGTCCCCACTCTCATCGCATGATTCTCGCTGACGATATCTATGATGTCAAAAAGCTTCTCCAGTCTCTGACCTGTCTTGGCCGATACGAAAACAATTTCTGCATAGGGCATGTAAGACAACGTGGTCCGAACCTTTTCCGTGACACGATAAATGGTTTTGTCATCCTTCTCCAAGGCATCCCATTTATTCACAGCGATAATGACTGCTTTGCCGCGATCATGTGCAATCCCGGCAATCTTGGCATCTTGTTCTGTAACGCCCTCCAGCGCATCAATCATCAGCACCACTACATCAGCCCGCTCAACAGCCCCCACAGTGCGCACCACCATAAAGTGTTCCAACTCTTCCTTCACCTTGTTTTTCCTGCGAAGTCCTGCCGTATCAATAAATACGTACTCTTTGCCGTTGCGGGTAATCTCCGTATCCACCGCATCCCTTGTGGTTCCTGCAATATCAGACACAATGAGGCGATTTTCTCCCAACAACTTATTGATCAGTGAAGATTTTCCCACATTAGGTTTTCCTACAATTGCCACTCTGGGTCTATCATCATCCTCATCTTCATCATCCGCATCTTTAAAATAGGATATCACCTCATCCAGCATATCCCCAAGTCCCAACCTGTTCACCGCAGAAATGGCATGAGGCTCTCCGATACCAAGGTTATAAAATTCATATACATCCGCCATATATTTCTGGAAACTGTCCACCTTATTGACTACCAGAACTACCGGCTTATGAGAACGACGCAGCATATCCGCCACCTTGGCATCCGCGTCCACAAGTCCCTGTTTCACATCTACAAGAAAAATAATCACATCTGCTGTCTCAATGGCAATTTGTGCCTGCTCCCGCATCTGGGACAGAATGATATCCTTGCTGTCAGGTTCAATACCACCTGTATCTATCAATGTAAAAGACTTGTCCAGCCATGTGACATCCGCATAAATCCTATCCCTGGTAATTCCCGGTGTATCTTTTACAATTGAAATATTTTCTCCTGCCAAAGCGTTAAACAGAGTGGATTTTCCCACATTAGGTCTTCCTACAACTGCCACTATGGGCCTGTTTTTCTTCTTTGCCATGTTTCTACCTCCCTGACCACCAATGGTACATAAACAATCCGTGAGAAGAATGCCGCCAAAGGCCGCACAAACAATTGATGAACTGGTGCAGCCTGAAAAAACGCTGCACAAAGTGAGCTTGCACACCCTTTTGACCGCTTAGCATTTCTTTACAAACTTGCACCATAATAGTAGCTTAACATTTTTTCTACAAAATCATACCCGCTTGATTTTACAATATTAATCGGCGCTTGTAAAGCTTTTTCCAGATCTCCTACTCTAAAATCATCCAAAAATACATCTTCACCGCTTCTAAGGATGTTTTCCGGCAGAAACAGACAGCGCCCCAAAGGTCTGTTTTTTAATTGTTTCAGCAAATCCTGCCCCGTGATCAGACCTGACACTGTAATCCTTTCTCCAAAGAAATCATTTGTGATGGCATACACATGAATATATAATCCCGGATACGCTGCCATCATCCGGTCTGCCATCCTTTGAAGATAAGGATAAGCCAGCCGCCCTGTGGCGATTGCAAGCTCACACTGTTCCATAACAGTACACGCTTTTGAGCCATTGCCGCACTGTTCCATAGTGATATGCACACTTCCATCATTGCCGCACTGTCCCATAGCAGCATATGCACTTCCATCATTGCCACGCTGCTCCATGGCATCATCAAATTCATCCATCAGAAGCCGCATCATTCCCACACCGTTTTCAAGCTGCAGATACCCGTCATAACGCTGCTCTTCAGGCATTTCCCTGTCCGCAAGAATATACCATTCATCACTGGCATGGATAAAGTGTGTATGATATTGTCTGAAACACAATTCCTGATATTTTTCTATGGTATTGATGACCTGGACGGCATCCTCTTTTGTAAAAGGTTCCAGTGGATACAATCCCTCTCTGTATTTGGTAAGTCCCACCGGTACCACCGAAACACTTTCCAGATTGGGAAGATATCTCATCAACTGCTCAATGCTATATTCCAGTTCCCTTCCGTCATTGAGGCCCTTGCAAAGTACAATCTGCCCATTCATGCGGATTCCCGCCGCATATAATATATCCACTTTTTTCAATGCTTCCCCTGCAAAACGATTGTTCAGCATCCGACACCGAAGCTCCGGATTCATGGTATGGAATGAAATATTAATGGGCGAGAGATGGTATTTACATATTCGGTCAATATCATAATCGGACATATTCGTTAAGGTCACATAATTTCCCTGTAAAAAAGATAATCTGGAATCGTCATCCTTAAAATATAGTGTCTCACGCATCCCCGGCGGCATTTGATCTATAAAACAAAATACGCATTTATTCCGACAGTGTCGATATTCATCCATCAATCCATTCTCAAATTCAATTCCCAGATCTTCATCCTGTTCCTTATCCACATCCAAGAGCCATTGCTCTCCATATGGTTTCTCTATGAGAATTTCAATCGCGGTATCCTGAATTAGGTACTGGTAATCAAAGATATCCTCAATCTCCATAAAATGCTCTTCGTCGGCGCTGTCATCTTCCATAAGAAACGCTTCCTCTATGTCAAAAGACGCTTCTTTCAAATTCCTTTCTTCCATGGAAAGTGTTTCTTCCACTGAAAGCTCTTCTTCCATGGAAAACTCTTCTTCCATCATTGAAGTACTGACTTCCACACTCCGAATTCCCAACAGCTTGTCCCCTTTTTCAATGCCTAATTCCTCCGCAATGCTTCCTGGAAGAACTCTACCCACAATATGCCCTTTCATTTAGTCTCCTCCGCTTTTCGTTTTTTCGGCTCCGGCTTTTCCTTATTTATTTAATACTACCTTTCAAAGTTCATCTCATCCGATAATTATTCACTCATTGTTATTGTTCACTCCCAATTTCATTTATTCATGTGAGATAAAGAAGTAATAGAAATGTAAAAAATTTTGCCGTTCCCTATTCGGCTGACTGCCGGACAGATCGAGCTTCGTAGTCTGCAGACAGTTCCGTGAAACGCTTGTCCGATATGCGCCCCGCCACGCTGTCCTCATATAGCCGTTTGAAGTTAGCAGAGAATTCTGTGGTGATTTGGTCTTAGAACGATTGCCGGTGCTTCTTTCCAATTTGCCAACAGACTATCGTATCTATGGCAACAATAATTATCCCCAATATCATGATTGGCTCAAATAATTCCATTGATCCTTTGGGACCAAGTAATGCATAGCCAAACGATGCAGGCAACATACATAATTCACACACAACTGAAAAAACAGAAGCAGCATCTTCAACAGGATGTAATATATTATCATTTCCTCCATTTAATGCCCGTGCATATCTATAAAATGTATATGTAGCAAATGAACTAATGACATAGAACCATGCAAACAACGATCTATCTATTTCTTTTTGTGCCAATATGCATAGAAGAACTGTTGTCACCACAAATACGGCTATATACATAATGCCTGCAACATGACACATTCTTTCCGCCTGATCCAGCTTCCTGTTTTTTTCTATTTCTTTCGCTTTCTGTCTCTTTGCTTCTTCCTGCCTCCGCTTTTCCTCCTGGGCCTTTTTCTCTAGCTGGGCTTGCCGTTCCCGTTCACGCTGTTCCTGCTCCGCTTTCTGTCTGGCCTCGTTTTCCCTTTGACGTTCAGCCGTCTCAATGGCCTGTTTTACCGCATTCAATACGTCATGGGCATTCCCCCATGTTTCTCCCAGTTTTGATGCCTCTCTGGCATATTGTTCCGCTCGGATTTTATCTTGTGGATATTCAAAATATAATGAACGTGCATAAACACCTAAAATTTCTTTTTTAATAGGTAAATAATTCTTGTCAGCTATATCAATAGATATCTTCAGGTTATTCCGTTTCTGTACAACATTCCCTGAATCACCTAAAATAGCCGCTTTTATGAAATAGCTCATAGGGTCTTTTGTATCTGCAATGATTGCTCTGTTTATATAGTCCAATGCCATTGGGACATCTCCGTTGTGTCTATAAACGTTTGCCGCTAAACTAAGAATTGCACTATCCTCTATATTGAGTTCTGTCATCAAAGACAAAGCTTTATTGATGGTGATTAAAGATAAATCATACTGTTTACTGTAAAAAAAAGAGAGTGTATCATTTTTATACTTCTCCATTTGCAATTGATCCGATGCAGCCTTGCTGTCCTGATTCGGTTTTTCACCTTGAAGTAACTGGTCATAATTATGCCGTGTTGCATCCGTTCTAAACACTTCTCTCGCTTCAATTATTAGTGCTATGATTTTTGCTGATTTGTCAGGACTGACAAGTTCTCTGCGCCTCCAGGTTCTTTCCAGCTTGCTCAATTCTTGGTTAATCTCATTAACATCCAATGATTTGCTGATTTTAAGTTCCTCATAATAATTAATGATATTTGGCATATTTCAGTCCTCCAATTTTCCGTTTTCCCAATTGGCTCATGGGAAATTTATCTAGTCCATGAGCCAATTCACTGACAGAAACCCTCACTCTTTCATGGATTGGATGTCAGGATTTCTCAAATATCATTTTGAATAATTCTCTTGCCTCACTCTCCCAGTTGCGCTGTTCATGGAAGAAAATATTGCCAGCAGCACCGGGGATTTTCCAGTTCTGTGACGAACAGAAAACTACCGGTATATCAATACCTTTTTCCCGTAATATGTTCATGGTTTTCTCACCGGCATTCCTGTCATCAGTACCATAAAAATCATAATGCATATCCAGAATCAACAGGTCGTAATCTTTCCCGGACAAATGCGCCTGCTCGATTTTCTCAATGCCGTTTTCTGCATTACCTGCCCGTTCAACGGACTTTATTCCCAGGCTGTTAAGAAACCGGACAACGCTCACATACTTAATGATATTGTCCTCAATGTACATAACTTTTTTGTCCTCCACAGGCACCCCTCCATATGCTGTTAATGTCCTGCAATTTATGCTCTCCTTTTCCTTGCGACTACCACCTTGGCTGGCCTGATTACTTTTCCGCCAAAGGTATACCCATTCCTGATGACCCTGGATACCCTTGGGCACATCTGCTGTATCCTCGTCTTCAACACGGACCGCCTTATTCTGTGCCGGATTAAACTGTGCCGTGACCTTGATGGAATGTCCTAAGGCTCTGGACCGTAACCTTGTCAACCACTTCAATATAGATTGTCTGGTCAGGGTCATGGTGATGGCCGCCTTGCTTACCCCACAACTGCTGCCTGTTGTTTGCTTATTTTTTGAGCTGCCTGATATAGTCCTCTATTCCTGATTTTAGTGAATATAAGGAACTGTCGGCACATACAAGCCTTTTCATCGCCTCTGACAGCGACATAGCAAGATATTGACCCGGCTGCTGGTCGCCAAAGGTTCCCTGCGCCCTGTCCATTGCATCCAATAGTTCATTCCTACTGCTTTCTATGTGGTGTGTGCAATTGGATAATCGCTGTTCTATTTTAAGTAGCTCCCTGGTTATGTCTTCAATAGAAACCATTGGTATCACCCTCATCTATCCATTCCATTATGTCCAGTTGGTCCGCATATGAATAAGCTGTGTTTAGCTGCTGCAATGAACCTGATATTTCCTGGAGGGCGCTTTGGCAAAGACCTATCAGCCTTGCATCCGCACCAGAAGGGGCTCCCCCTGCAGCCTGGGCCAATGCTGTTATCAAACCATGTATTTCATTGCTGATGTTGACCACATTGGTTGTTATGCTTTGTATGTCACTTTTCAGGTAAATACTCTCCTGCCCTTTTCGCCTGTTTGCCGCCCACATGTTACTTCGCTAGATTCTGGATGCAGCTATCACAGATCCTTCCCAATGCCCGCATGGATGCCGCCGCATCTGCCAGTGCCCTGTTTGCATCCGCCAGCGCCATGACCGCTTCCTGGCCTGTCTGGCTTCCCCTCACGAGATTCGCTATAACCATGCCCTGGTCTGCCAAACCCTGGTTTGCTGCCGCAACCATGGTTGAAAGTTCCTCTGACATTTGCTTAATGGAAGAGACCTCCCCAATTAATTCCTGAATGGATGCCATCTGCGTTCCCTCCTTTAAACCATCCGCACACGCAGCAGTTTTTCCTTTACCGCCTGCAGTTTCTCAATAGACTGGTTCACCTGTTTTTTTGTGGTTGCTAGCTGCTGGATCATCTGTTGCCCATAGTTCTGCGTGCTTCCCTCAAACGCGGCGTTAGCCTTGTTTGTGACCTTATCGATCTCCCTTGCGTATGATCGTAATTTTGCGATTTGGTCATCGATCTGCCGTTCCGCATCCGTTATCGCCGCAATCACTTGCTGTACCATCGACATAAGCGTTTCTCCCTTCTTATTTTAAGTTACTAAACTTATTTACATCGTCCTGTGTAACCGGTGCATAAGGAATAAAGGTTATTTCCTCTGAAAATTCGATGCTGTCGCTCACCAAGGCCCTATTGCTCTGTGCTGACCATTTCACAAAAGGGGTTGTCAGGGACTGGACTGTCCTTTCATCTACCCTAAGGAATATTTTTGAGTTAAACGCATCTGTGTTTCCATACCCGGCTACCTGTAACGTGAAGCTGGATGCCTTGAACCACCAGCCTATGAAGTGCATCTTCTTGGCCGGCGCTGTCTCAACAAATGTTTTCAGTGCGCTGCCTTGCCCATAAGTGTCTGCTTCGGGTTTCCACCTATCCAAAAAAGAACCAAACACATAGATTGATTCACCAGATGCCTCTTGTCCATTCAAACCCTTAATTGTGAGTTCAAATTCATCCGGTGCGATGCTCTCAATATAATATCCTGCGTTCTCCATGATTGCCGCAAACTTCGGATACTGTTTGTCATATGGGCTCCCTTTCCCCGCAAAGTCGCAGAATAGGAACCTTGCGTTTCCTTTTGTGTTTTGGATCGCCAGCGAAATTGCTATGCCCTGCATGATACCAGCCGCCTGGTTACATCCACTGTCAGACGTCCCGATGATTGCTATGTTCCGCCCCGGTTCATCCGTCAATGGCAACGCTATATGCTTCCCGGCAATTGATATCTTGTCCCCTATGAATGCGACGGGCAGGCTCCCCCCGTTCCTTGCGGATCTTATGGCTTCCATGCTGTTGGATACCGTAATCCTCCGCTCGCTCTCAAAAACATATGGGGGCTTTGTGACAGCCCTGGCTCTTTCCCACCAGACATTTCTTAGGGGCTTAAGCACCTCTTCATCCGCAAATGCCACTATTGTTTTCCTGTTCTGTGATACCTCGCCATAATCCAGGTTCACCACCGCTTCCCTTGGCCTGAGGAATGCCGCTGCCGAATTGTTAAGTGATAATGTCTGCTGTGATTCCAATATTGAATTCTTTAACGCTATCCTGATTGGCACCTGGCCAAATATGCTGTCCCTCTTTTGCGCTAACACCACGCTCCCGCTGGTGGTCTGTGATGCAAATATAAAATGGATTCCAGCAGCCCGGAACAGCCTCACTGACTTTTCCAGTAAATCCACTACCCTTTGCCCTTCCTGCATCTCATTTCCAAACATCATCTGGAATTCATCTATTATCACAACTATCCTTGGCATCTGGATGTCCGGCCGGTTTTTCCTCAGATCCCGGATGCTCTTCACATTATTTTCCTTCAGCAGGCCCATCCGCCGCTGGTATTCTTCATACAGGAAATTGAGTACCGCCAGCCCAAAGCTTACGTCGCTTTCCAATCCCAGGACCTTTGCATGGGGTAGGTATTCTTCCTGCCCTATGTTGGAAAATGGCTTGAATGTGACCCCTTCCTTGAAGTCAAGCAGGTACAGATGAAGTTCTTCCGGCGGATATCTCAAACACAGGCTATGTATGATCACGGAAATCAGGTTTGATTTTCCCTGGCCTACCGCCCCTGTGATGATTGCATTGTGCCTTTGGTTGACTTCATCGCCGATTGTTATCCGCATGTCATTGATGCCGAACTTCCCGATTGAGAATGTCAGGCCATCTATGCTGCTTTGGTCCCATATGCCTGATGTGTCATTTGTTTCAGCAAAGGTAACGCTGGGAAGCAGCGCATGTTTAGCCGCCTCCATAAATTCCTCACAGCCCTTTATGATTGTCTCCGGCGGTTGGGCATTATAGGTCACTGCATTGCCGCCAGCCTTCCTCACCTTGTTCCCATCTGCTTCGATTACTGTTATGTTAGGGGCCATGGCCTCTACCGATATGTCTATCTCCCTTCCGCTGACCGTCTCCACTGACATTATGGTGGTTGATATGATCAGGAAAGATACCCCGAACTTAGGGCCGTTCCGCATCAGCAATGCTATCTTCGAGCGCACCTCTGCGTCTATTGTCCCCATGTCAAGGGACAGGACGATAAGCTTGTAGCCCTCCACCGGCCTTTGGATGTGTTCCCTAAATTCAATTAAAGAATCCTTCCTCCCCTGGACCACATTTTGCGTTGCCTGGATTTGCTGCTTTGCATAGCCAAGATATGCCAAAAGTTCTTTGTCATCCGATATCAACTCAAGCAGCCGCACTTCCCCTCCGGATAAAGCAGAGAATGGCGCAAATATCCCGGACAGGTCACCATCATATCCCCAGACGGTAAGCTGCCCCGGCGCTGTTTTTGACAATGCCTGGTAAATAATGTGCTGCGCCAGGCTGACTTCCTCCGGTTGGTATGTAATATTTATCCAGATGTTCCCTTTCCCTATAAAATCAATGCCTAATGGGTTACTGTCATTTATCTGCAGCAAACTGCACACATCCAAAATGCTTCTCATGAAAACACCTCTCTGGGAATCCTTAACCACATATATACGCCGCCTCGCAGGTTCATTTTCACGTTACCACTCCAAGCAATTGTCTCTTGCCAGTTGTCGATGGCTTTATTATAGCACTTCATTCCCCAAAATGAAATAAATTTCTTTGCACTTGA
>CAMWLE010000060.1 GCA_947175015.1 uncultured bacterium | reverse complement strand
TGGACAAACTGGTGATGGAAAATTTCCACTGGAGCAGCCTGTGCGAGCTAACCCCTTTGGCTCCTTTTCTAAATGAAGATACCTTGGATAAACTGGCGCTTCAAGCAGACCTTCAAACGGATATGAACGGCTTGACAGCCCTGGCTCCATTTTTAGGCAACGAAACCTTGGAAGAGCTCGCCGAACGATTTATAGAGAAAAAAGATGTCAATGGTCTGAAATCTATTTCGCCATACCTTTGATCAAGTGTTACTTCACTCAATTAACAAAGGTAAACAACTACTAATTTTCTGCCTTTAAAATAGGTGTTCCTATTGAAAAAAAATTGCGTTTCTGTTGAAAAAAGATTATAATTGCAACAATAAATTGCAATCTGGAGGTGTTTTATGATTTACTTTACGAAAGGGCAACTAATCATCCGCAACATGGAGTATAGAGATGCTCAGCCAATTACAGATGCGGAAATAGAACAGGGTTGGAATGCTTCCATTGAAAAATATCAACGAAGATTGGAAGACCAAAGAACTGAAAAAGCAATTTCCCTGGTTGCGGAATTTTCCGGCAAACCAGTCGGATACATTAACATTTATCCCAATAGTCCATGGGGCGCATTTGGAGGGAAAAACTACCCGGAAATTGTTGATTTTGGGGTTTTAGAAAAATATCGAAAGCAAGGTATTGGTACGGTTTTAATGGATATTGCCGAAGAAATTGCTGCAACATATGCGGACGTAGTTTACCTTGGCGTTGGACTTCACAGCGGCTACGGAAGCGCGCAGAGAATGTATGTGAAGCGTGGTTATATACCGGACGGTTCCGGTGTTTGGTATCAGGACAAAATCTGTAAGCAATATGGAGAATGTAAAAATGACGATGATCTGGTTTTGTATCTTTCCAAGAAATTGAGGTAATCACCTCCGCTTTGTCGGATAACTACATATATTGCTGTTATAACGAATCACACACTCTTAAAAAACGTACACATATTCCATGGAATGAAAGGCAGTTACTCATATCACGGCCTCAACAACTGCGCAATCAAATGTTCCACCTCCTGTAGCTGTTCACGACTGTTCTCCCGGTGACTCTGCTTGCGGTATTGGGAAGGGGACATTCCTTTCATAGCCCGGAATGCTTTGGTAAATACCAGCGCATCACTGTAACCGCAGGAAAGCGCAATACTTTCTATGGGATAGGACGTAGAATCCAGCAGTTCCCTCGCCTTGGTAATGCGGAAAGTTGTAAGAAACTGCTGCGGAGACATGCCCAGATAATTCTGGAACAATGTATAGAGATAACTTCTGTTAATACATACATAATCCGCTACATCTGTCACTTTGATCGGATTGCAATAATTACTCTGGATAAAGGAAACAGCCTTTTTCACATATTGATTCCCTTTGTCCCCCTCATCCTTTGCAATCACACCGGCGCTTTCGGCCAAAATGGACAAAAAAACCCCAAGCTGTCCATTTCTGCGCAAATCATCCGCAATGCCGAATGTATTATGCTCCATCATATCGCGCACAATGGCATAGAGCTCCTGGTCCTTATCGCAGGCAAAAACAGGGTGTCTGGCGGACAGTCCCATGGAATTCAGATATTCCTCCACACGGCTGCCGCCAAATCCCACCCACAGATAACTCCAGGGCTCCTTCTCGTCTGCCTGATAAAAAGCCAGCTCATTGGGCTGTATCAGGAAACCATACCCCGCCTCCAGCCTGTATTCTTTGTCATGGAAACGAAACAGCCCTTTGCCGCTCAATATATAATGTATCAGGTAATGAGGCTTGGATGCCGGACCGAAACTATGAAGGCCTTCCGTCCGGGAACATCCGCAGCAATTCACATACAAACTCCCTATTTTATCATTTTCAAAATCCAGCTTAAATGCCTTTTCCATAGGGCAAATTAACTCCCTTACAGAATCATTTTATTCTCTTACAACATAAATTCTTTCTTATCCAGATCCTCCTGCACCTTCACCAGATCTTCCCGGATGTGCAGCTTCTGGGGACAGGCTGCCTCACACTTGCCGCATTTGATACAATTCTTTGCCTGCTTTTCATTCCCAATACCCTTTTCCCAGCCATTTTTGACCATGCTATACTTCTGATACATGTGATAAGTATTCCATACTCTGAAATTACCTGGAATATCCACCCCTGCCGGACAAGGCATACAATACCGACAGCCTGTACATCCGCTTTTCACACGGCTGTTGATGAGTTCCACAACCTCTTCAATCACCTTATGTTCCTGATCCGAAAGAGGTTTGAACGAAGCAAATGTTTTCAGATTATCCTCCACCTGCTCCATATTTGACATACCGCTCAGGACCACTTTTACATTGGGCAGGCTTCCCACCCAGCGCAAAGCAAATGAAGCAATGGAAGCCTCCGGGTCCAGCGCATGAAACTTGTCCGTAATGTCATCCGCATAGGTCGCCAGCGAACCGCCCTTAATCGGCTCCATGACAATCAAGGGAACCTGTCTCTCTTCCGTGAGCCGATACCCCTTCAGTCCCGCCTGCTCATTCACATCCATATAATTGAGCTGAATCTGGCAGAAATCCCAATCCCGGTAACACAGAATCTCTTCAAATACCTCATACTGATCATGGAAGGAAAATCCCAGATGACGTATCTTACCTTCGGCCTTCAACGCTTCCAGCCTTTCAATACCTCCCAGATGCACTATCTTGTCAAAACGCTCTTTATTCAGCGCATGCACCAGGTAGAAATCTATGTAATCTGTCTGTAGCTTTTCTAACTGTTCCTGAAATATTACATCTACATCTTCTGCTTTTTCCACTTTCCAGCAAGGCAGCTTAGTAGCTAAATAGAATGAGCTTCTATCATATTGCCTCAACACCCTTCCTACAAAAGGCTCGCTTTCCTGGCTGTGATAGGGGTATGCGGTGTCAAAATAATTTACCCCCGCCGCAATTGCCTTGTGAATCATCTGTTCCGCCAACGGCTCATCAATCTTCCCCTCCGCTGTCACCGGGAATCGCATACAGCCAAATCCCAGAAGAGAGGTTTCTACCCCCAACCTGTCCATTCTTCTCTTTTCCATATCTGCCTCCTGTCCTGATTTCGCCATGCACCCTCAGCGCATTGCCATCTATCGCTTTTTCAACATCTTAAATTCCACTTTATTATAGATTACCACAACCAATAATGCTTCCGCAATCAAAAGTATTGTAAAAAATCCACTGAGCCACCCGCTCACATGGCACATAAAATACAGCGTAATTTCCGCCACTATCCCAAATCCAATCACCAGATAACCACAGAATTGATTATACTTTTTCACATCAACCACTTCAATAGGACGTTTGTTGAATACTGTGTTTCTCTCTTCACTGCAAAGTATTTTCATGCCTACCCAAAGGCACATAACGCCTACAAATACAAGCAATATCGTATCCATTTCCTTCTCCTTTCCTATGTTATTCTCCGTACAATTTCTTTTTCAAGTATTCAATATTCGTATCAAAATCCACCTCCAGCACATCCATCTTGCGGATTATTACACTTTTATAGGTGCCGGGCTGGGGAATATTATCTGACACTATTTCATAGGTAAGAAGTTTGCCCGCCATCAAACTCAGGCGAAAACATTCATTCCTGGTCAAATTGGTGGTCAGGTTTGGCAGCAGCCCATCTATAAGATCCCCCGCATTGGTGAATAATGCGGAAGGCAATTTCTTGATCACCGCTGTCAGCACCTTCCTTTGACGCTCTGTTCTGCCGAAATCCGTCCCCAAATATCTGTTTCTGCTGTAAGCAAGCGCCTGTGGACCATTCAGGTGTACCATCCCACTAAGGGATGTATCCATATTGTCTGTTCCCTGCGGCCTTCCGGTAAGCATGTTATATTCCACAAGATATCCATTGACATATTCAATTTCCTCACTGGTCAACTCCAGGTCTATCCCACCCACCGCATCCACCAGACTTGCAAAAGCTTCAAAGTTTACCAACACATATCGATTCACCGAAATGTCAAAATTCTTCTCAATGGTTTCCATCAGTAATTCCGCGCCGCCGTATGAATAAGCAGCATTCAGCCTGTTGCCATCATGACCCGGAATCTCTACATACATATCACGCAGCAGAGAAGTCATGTAAATCGTTTTTGTTTTACTGCTGATAGATAGCAGAATCATGGCATCAGAACGCCCATCATCGCCGTTTTCCCGGGAGTCATTTCCAATCAAAAGGATATTGACCACGCCTTGCTCCTGCATGGGCAGTTCTGTCACAGAAGCAATTTCTTTATAATTCATTTTTACATAGACCGCCCCCACAAGCTGATATAAACCAATCCCCAATAAGATAACAATTAGCGCCACGGCAATGATAAATTTTCGGAATCCTGACTTCTTTTTGCGTTTTTTCTTCCCTTTGGGCTTCCTTGACGGATTTCCTGCCGCCGAAGCATTCTTGGCTTTAGCAGATTGCGCTGGCTTCCCGGACCGTCCCGCCCTGTTAGATTGTGCAGATTTCGTAGATTGCCCCCTTTCTGTCGACTGTGGTGATTGTGCGGAATGTCCTCTGTCTGATGACTGTGGTAATTCTGCAGCACCCCCTCTTGCTGCCGACTGTGACTGAATTGTGCCGCTTTGGACTTTCCTGTTTCCCCGAACCTTTATTCCCCCTTGCTCAGCTTGTCTATATCTCTTTGCTTTTGAATCTACCTGTTTTCTATCCCAATCCTCATATTCTTCTTCCTGCCATGTATTGGCTGATTCCAATTCTTCTGTGTACTCTATTTCTTCTTCCTCCACGTACCCTATTGAATCCTCATATCCTGGTTCCGTGTATCTAAATGCTTCTTCCCTCGGTTCTGTCGGTCCAAGTCCTTCCTCATGCCCTGGTTCTGTATATCTTAGAGCTTTTGTTTCCCTTGATTCTGTGCGCCTGAGTCCTTCTTTTTCAGTTTCCGTATTCCATATCTCTTTCTCCGAATCTACGTAATCCTGCTCTACCTCCCTATGTCCTGCATATTCTGTTGCATCTTCACCACGTTCCCTCTCCAGTTCCCGTTCCAGAAACGCTTCCAGGCCACGCTGAATCTGCTCCATTTCCTTCTTGTTTTCATCATTCATAAATTACCAACCTTCTTACTCTCCACTCTATTTCACTACCATTCCTACACCATAACTTCATACCCATTGATGTAATGAAATCAAAGTCTGGAGTGATACCGCTTTATGCCTTGAACACGTAATGGATGGCCATCATGCCTTGAATATGGTCATATAATACTATGACTTCTTGCGCTTTAGCGCACTTAGAATCAGAAGTTGACTTCCATAGCATCAAGACATTATATCCTGATTCTTAAATATTTTACCATATATTTTATTCTCTATCTCGAAAGTAATAATTAAATTTTATTAAATCTTCCCTGATACCTGAAATAAATGATTGAACACAGTGATATAACATACGAATTTTAGGGAGAGTGTATTATACTCAAGACCGCCAAAATTTACAAATCTTCTCAAGGCAAGAATATGGTTGGCGGTCTTTCGTTATAACACATGGCTGCAAATTGATTCGACGTTGCAAGCCTCTTTCCTTATACATCTGCCAAAGACAAAAATGTAACAAAACCTGCTTCCCGATTACAAATCAACACGTAGAATAAGCTCCAATACCCGTTTCGCACAGACTTCCATCTCCTGACGAGTCAAGGCTCCCTTCTCCACTGCCCGGAGCAGCCGCTCTGTGAAACCGCATCCCATCTTCACATCATTCCCGGCCTTCACTTCCTTATAATGTTCACCGCCCGTCCACCAGTCCGTTGTCACCATGCCTTCAAATCCCCATTCATCCCGAAGGATTCCCTCCAGCAATTCCCGGTTTTCCGATGCCCTGTGCCCATTGATAATATTATAGGAAGACATAATACTCCATGGCTTCGCCTCTTTTACTATGATTTCAAAAGCTTTGAGATATATCTCCCGGATTGCCCGTTCGGAAGCCCTGGAATCACAGTTTTTCCGGTTTTCCTCTTTGTTATTCAGAGCAAAATGTTTCACAGTCGCCGCCACATGATTGCTTTGAATACCCGTCACCATAGCCGCCGCCATTTTTCCTGTCAGGAAAGGATCTTCAGAATAATACTCAAAATTCCTGCCGCACAGAGGGCTTCTGTGAATGTTCACTGCGGGGGTCAGCCATGCACCGATATTATTTTCCTTTACTTCCGCGCCGCCGGCCTCCCCCACTCGTTCTGCCAATTGCGGATTCCATGTACAGGCAAGCATGGTAGCACAGGGCCATGCCGTAGTATAAACACCACATTCCGGCAAGATACGCAGTCCCGCAGGTCCATCCGCTGTCATAATGGAAGGAACGCCGTACTCCGGCAGATTTCCATAGCCAAACGTATTGGCAACTCCCGTATTGGGCTGTCCTCCAAGCAAGTCTGCCACTTGCTCATCCGAAAGCTGTTCCAGAAATTCATCCATGGATAAGCTTCCTTCCGCTACCTCTGCCAGCTTATGCTTACTTTTGTCCTGCTTCCACATCACATAATGATCTCGAAATCTCACTGTAGGGGTAAATCCATCCACATCCCGAAGATTCTGCGGCTCTAATACATTTGCATCCGTATCCACCGGCTCTCCCATGGGCAAATTCTCATAACTGCCATCGGATAACATTCTCTTTTTCAACTGCACCGGCGCCAGTTTGGAAGAAAGCTGCTCCACAACGATATCCTCTTCCAATGTCAGCGCATAAGCGGCCTCCATGGTATCCCTTACGGAAGTCCCCACATAGAACCGATATGTTCCCTTTTCCAGTACATAAGCAGATTTTGCCACCTTCCCCAAATCATCATAAGATGCCATATGGTTCACTTCAAAAGTAAGTGTCATTGTCTGTGTCTCTCCCGGCTGAAGCAGTCGTGTTTTTTCAAAAGCAGCCAGCACTTTTGACGGTTTGCCCAATTTCCCTTGAGGTGCGCTATAATACACCTGCACCACTTCCTTGCCGGATATGCTGCCGGTATTGCATACCTCCAGGCGGATATGAATGTTCTCTCCCCTTTTTTCTGCTACAGGTTCTGATAAGGAAAAGGCAGTATAGGATAAACCAAAGCCAAAGGGATAATTGACCCTTTCAGCAGCCCCCGGAATCGTCTCAAAATAACGATACCCCATATAAATATCATCGGTGTAATCCACATAGTCCTGAGATTCGTGGAAATTGTCAGAAGAAGGATAGTCTGACAGCTTTTTTGCAAAGGTATCCGACAGTTTGCCGCAGGGATTCCCTTCTCCCACAAGAAGCTCAGCCGCGGCCAGACCTCCTTCCATACCTCCCTGCCATGCCAGCAGAACAGACTGGATATGGTGTTCCTCCCTGAACCACTCCGTATCTACGATACCGCCCACATTCAGTACCACAATAACCTGCGCAAACGCAGACTTCACCTGTTCCACCATGGCTGCTTCCTGAGGGGTAAGTTCAAAATCCTGACTGTCCCTGTCCCATCCTTCTCCGGAGAATCGGCAGAAACTAATCACAGCAATCTGGGTAAACGCTCTTGCCTTTTGCAATAATTCTTCCGGCACTTCCGGTTCTTCTGTCATGCCCGGCTGCTTTCCTGCTGCATATTGCCCCTGCACATTTTCCCTGTAAAATTGTGCCAGCTCCTCAAATACCATCACCCTGCCCGCCAGCGCCATAAAACCCTCATATAAATTGCGGGTATAGGAAACTGTCACATCGCCGCTGCCTCCGCCGCCTTTTACATAATCAAAGGTTGCCTTCCCAAACAATGCCACCTTGCTGCCCTTTTTCAGCGGCAGCACATTCCCTTCGTTTTTTAACAACACCATGCCTTCTTTTGCTGCCTCTTTTGAAAGCGCAATATGCTCCCTGCATGCAGTAATTCTTTTTCCGTCCTCCCCCAAAGGAAGCACCGGCTGATACCATGCTCTTCTCCACCTCTCCATCTCTTTTCCCTGCCTTTCTTCTTTTTATAGTACTTTCATTTCCTTCTCATCATGAATACAGTTATAACAAAAAATAATGCAAAAGACAAGTTTTGGATTGCGTTTTGTGATAATTAATCTGATTGGAACCGCAATTACTCAATATTGAATTGCATGATAAAATCAGTTATACTATCAGAAAAGAAAGGATGTGTACATGATATGGCAAGGGTAGTAGGTATTGGACATTAAAGAAATAACAGATTAATGCCATGGAATATAAGACAGCTCTATTAGCTGAAGGTATTCGTGAAGACCGAATCAGAAACTATGGTTTTGGGTTTAAAGGAAAGAGAGTTCTTATTGGGTAAGACGCTGGTATAATGTCAGTGGTGTTATGTCTGCTCCCTTTCAGGATTGTTCATCCCAAAGGGAGCTTTTCTATTGTCATTAGCGTCTTTCTTACAGCAGCCCGGCATGCTGCTGTCTGCCCCGCGCCATGCCTCTGCTTACGCATCAAATCGTAAACTTATGCACATCCTGAATCAAAACGCCGACTTTTCCTTCCAAATCCCCCACAATCAAGCTGGAATCGTCCACCATTTTAGCCAATTCCGCAGACATTGCCGCAGTCTCCTCCGAAACCGCCGCATTATCCTGTGCCAGCCTGTTCAATACAGTCAATGTCTCAGTGACATTTGTTCTCTGCTTTTCAATTTCATTTGTCATCTCATCAATAGAATGAACAGAAGCAAAACACTTTCCCAATTCCTGATGCAGCTTTTCTATAATGTGCTGTGTCTCTGTCAGAGAGCTTACCTGCAAGTCTACCGCCTGATTGATCTCATTCATAACCTGGACAGATTTCATTGCGTTATCCTGCAATTCCTCCACAGTCTTACTGATCTCTTCCACTGATTCCGCAGACTGATTTGCCAACTTCCCGATTTCATCCGCAACCACTGCAAATCCGCGTCCGGCCTCCCCGGCCCTGGCCGCTTCAATACTCGCATTCAACGCTAACAGGCTGGTCTGGTCTGCAATTTCGTTGATCAGGTTCGCCGCCATATGAATCTGTTCCACGGATTTATGGGTGCTTTCCGTCTGCTCTGCCATGGCAGAAATGCTCTCTCTGGTTCTGTTATTTACCTCTATCAGCCGCCCCAGCGTTTTCATGGACTGCTCACTGATCTGATTCATCTCTCCGGCATTCTGATCCAGACTTGCAACTTCGGTACCTGTGCACTTAATTTTGTCTGCCATAATATTCACATCGCCATTGGCTTCATCTGTGGAAGCAGCCTGCCTTGTCACATTTTCCGCAATGGAATCCACCGCCACAGACACCTGTGAGATAGACTCCTTCATATTATTGAAAGCCGTGTCAAAGCTGCCCAACGCATGGTTGACACCATTGGAAACCTCCACGATTCCCTGCAGGAGCCCACGCATATTCTCCTGCGCGATCCTCAAGGCTTCCGCCGTCTGGCCGATTTCATTCTTCTGCTTTACATCCACAGCCGTGGTAAGATTCCCTTCCGAAAGCTTTTCCGCAAAGCTCTGAATCTTTTTCAAAGGCGCCACAACCCGCTTTCCAAACAAGAACGCTATCACAAGAGCTATCATAATCACAACAACAAACACAATATCCGTCCGAAGCAGCACATTATTGTATTCCTTATCCAACACTTCCTTCATCTCTGTTTTTTCCAGATTCATATCATCTATGTAATTGCCTGTGGAAACCACCCATCCCCACGGCTCAAACAGTCCGGAATATGCAATCTTCGGCGCAACGGTAACGCCGTCCGACTTAGTGAAATAGAATTGATTAAATCCACCCTTATCAGCGCTTTGGCACACTTTCATGATCTCCTGAATGATCATAATACCATTCTGATCCTCTAATTCATAACGGTTATCCCCTTCCTGCTCTGCCAAAATCGGATGCATAACCAATATATAATCCGTATCATCAATCCAGAAATATCCGCTCTGATCCTCCCGATACCTCATAACCCGAATAATTTCCTTAGCATCCTCTTTGGCCTGTGCCTCGGTCTTTTCCCCGGCCAGATACCGATCATACTCACTTTGCAAAATAGAAACCGCGCTTTGAACCTGAGACTTTATCTCTGAATTATAGCCATCATTTGTGGCTTTGTCATAAGTATTATATGCGGAGATAGACATTGTCTTAAGCGAATATACCGAATTTCCTCCTATGCCCAAGGCTGTCAATACTGTTACCGCACAGCAGATCCACATAATAGAACTGATCAAACTTTTTCTCTTCTTGTTCATTCCAAATTCCTCCTGTTTATTCTATTTCTATTCTATTACTTTCTTAGTGAAATTGCAACAATTTTAACCGCCTATATGATGTAAAACAGCACATTTTAACCAAAATACACGCATACCACATTGCTATTTTCCAAAATTCTGTATATAATAGTCGTTGGAAAAAGCAGACAAAAAAGTTGACAATATTCCGAGAAGAAAGCCATTGTTAGCTGTCACCTCCCATTCCGGGGAACTAACCTATTGTAAAAGCTGTTTTTCCTGCTTACAAACTTATTATACGAGGAGTATTCCATATGAAAAAACATTTTCTCACGATAAAACGCCTTATTCTATGCCTTAGTCTTGGCCTTGCCCTTATCCTTTTCCTGCCATCCGCAGTATCTACGGGGATATCAGCAGCGGCTGCCGCAGACAATGCCCAAACTTCATCCGCCTATCGGTCTGTGGATATCCTGTTTCTCCATGACACCCATTCCCATCTGAACAGTTTTCTCACGGTTCAGGAAGGAGAGGATGTAACCTTAGGCGGTTTTGCCCATATCAAAACTTTGATTCATCAGGCAAAAGAGCATAATCCCCATACGCTGGTTCTGGATGCCGGAGACTTCTCCATGGGAACCCTTGTGCAGACCATTTACCACAGCGATGCACCCGAACTGCGAATGTTGGGTGCTTTGGAATGCGAAGCCACCACTTTCGGCAATCACGAATTCGACTATCGTTCTGAAGGACTTGCCGGAATGATGAAGGCTGCAGCGGCAAGCGGCGACCCTGTCCCAGCCATGGTGTTATGCAATATTGACTGGGAAACCATGGAAGCCGAAGGACTCACTGCGGAACAACAGCTCTTAAAGGAAGCTTTTGACATTTATGGAATGAAAGATTATGTCATGTTGGAGAAGGGGGACATCAAAATAGCAGTATTCGGAATCTTTGGAGAAGACTCCCTTGCCTGTGCCCCTACCTGTGTGCTGAAATTCAAAAACGCTTCGGAAGCCGCAGCCGCCACAGTCAAAGAAATCAAAGAAAATGAAGAAGCAGATCTGATCGTCTGTGTCTCTCACAGCGGTACCAATGCAGACATCAAGAAATCCGAAGATGAAATTCTGGCGAAATCCGTTCCGGAGATCGACTTGATCATCAGCGGCCACACACATACCACCCTGACAGCACCCATCCAGCATGGCGACACTTATATTGTCTCCTGCGGTGAATACGGGAAAAATCTGGGTTCTATCTCTTTGGTACAAAATCCGGACACCGGCAGATGGTTCCCGCGTTCCTATGAGCTTCTGCCCATTACAGAAGAACTCTCTTCGGATACTGCCACTCAAGAGAAAATTGACAGCTTCATGGAGAAAGTTGACACCTCCTATTTATCCCAATTTGGCTATACACGGGAGCAGGTATTGGCCCAAAACGGCGTCACTTTCTCTTCTCTTCATGATATATCCCTTGTCCACACAGAGCACAATCTGGGGAATCTAATGGCGGATGCTTTTGTCCATGCGGTGGAAACCGCAGATGATTTTGACGGAATTCCCGTAGATGTGGCGCTGGCGCCTTCCGGATGTATCCGAGATACCTTTGCCACAGGCGATATCACGGTAGAAGATGTATTTAATGCCTATTCTCTTGGGATAGGATTGGACGGTATTCCCGGATATCCCTTGATCAGCATGTACCTGACCGGCGCGGAGCTGAAGACCGGGGCGGAAATTGATGCCTCCATGTCGGATATGATGACCACTGCCCGGCTTTACCTCAGCGGAATCAACTTCTCCTTCAATCCTCACCGGCTGATTCTGAATAAGGTCACGGATTGCTATATGACCGACCGAGCCGGACGCCGTGTGGAAATCCAGGATGATAAGCTCTATCGTGTGGTATGTGATCTGTACAGCGGGCAGATGCTTGGCGCCGTGACAGATGTATCCTATGGTATTCTGTCCATCCAGCCTAAATTTGCCGACGGTACTCCCATTGAAAATATTGAAGATGCTATAATCACTTCCAATGGTCAGGAGTTAAAAGCGTGGACAGCCATTGCAGGTTATCTGGAATCCTGTGAGGATACGGATGGTGACGGCATTGCCAATGTACCTGCATCTTATGCCCAGCCCCAGGGCCGTAAAGTAGTAGAAGACAGCAAAGCCATCGGTGACTTACTGAAAAATCCCAATAAATATGCTGTGATAATCGCAGCCATAGTGCTCCTGGCGGCGGTTATCCTTATCTTACTTGTCATATTGGTAATAAAACTCATACGCAGATTACTAAAAAGGCCTTCTACCCGCCATCGCTAAGAAATCTGCATGCCAAAACAGGAGAACCGCAGGCAACCTCTCCTGATTTTCAGCAGTCTCTACACACTTCCCATCATGCCGCTAAGAGTGGGCAACGCCCACCTCTTTGGGGCGGCACAAACAATCCGTGAGAAGAATGCCTGCACTTGGCATTCTTCAGTGTGTAACTTAGAAATTCTTTACACACTTTTATCCTGCCGTAAAAAAGAAGCCCTTTGTATCGCCCCTGCTCCAAATCGATCCCGAATATTGTCTATGGCCCGGTCCAGCTTCTCCAGTTTCTCATAATCCGTATCATCAAACAGAGATAACTGCCTGTTGCCGCCATCCCTGCTTACCCGCCCTGTCTGTAATCCCAGGAGGCGGATCGGTGTGCCATCCCAAAACTCATCGAACAGTCGGCACGCGGCATGATAAATTTCCTCCGTAATATTAGTCGCATGCTTCAATACACATTGATGGGACGCATGGGACAAATCAAAGAAGCGTATGTTCACGGATACTACCTCTATCCATACATCATCCTTCCGAAGGCGGCTCCCCACATGCTCCGCCAGAGAAAGCAAGATTATTTTCGCCGTATCCGCATCTGTCACGTCAAATGCTATGGTGGTGGAATTGCCATAGCATTTATTATCCGCCGTCTCTCGCTCCACAACAGATACATCCTGCCCGTTTGCAAAGTTCCAGATGGCCTCGCCATGTTTCTTCAAAACGGATTTCAACATTCCCACATCCGCATGGGCCAGATCTCCAATGGTGTTGATTCCCAGCCTTTTCAGCTTCTGCTCGGAAGCACCGCCCACCAGGAACAGCTCACGCACCGGAAGAGGCCACATTTTCTCCTTGATTTCCTGAGGAAACAGGGTATGTACTTTATCCGGTTTCTCAAATTCACTTGCCATCTTCGCCAACAGTTTATTGGATGAAATGCCAACATTCACAGTAAAACCAAGCGTATCCCGAATCTCATCCTTGATCCTGTGTGCTGCCGCTATGGGCTTTCCAAACAGCCATTCCGTCCCTGTCATATCTACAAAAGCTTCATCTATGCTATATTGTTCCACCACATCGGAATATTTTCGCAGGATATTCATAAAGGCATGAGAATTCTCCTCATATAACGCATGATTGGGCGCTACAAGAACCAAATGCGGACATTTCCTCAAAGCATCCACCACCGGCTCTCCTGTGCGTACATCATATTTCTTCGCCGGGATGGACTTCGCTAAGATGACACCATGCCGCTTGGCAATATCACCCCCCACTGCAGAAGGTATTGTCCGCAAATCCGGCGCACCGTCTGCATGCCGCAGCCGATACACCGCTTCCCAGGATAAAAATGCACTATTGACGTCAACATGAAATATAACCCTGCCTTCCAATCCACCACTTCCTCTTTTCAAGAACTTTCTTTCTATGAAAGATTATATCAGAACATTCGTTCTCTGTAAAGCCAGTTGGTATATTTTCTTTATCCTGCTAAAAAACTGCCTACTTTTTTGAACAAAATGAGCCCTAAGTAGCTGCGCAAACACCATGCAGCCGAAATCCTTTTTCTACAATTCTTTTCTCAGAGCTGCCGCCTGTGCCATCTTGGACATGGGCGCTTTATATACCAGCAGAGAAACCAAATACTGCAAAAAACCTCCTGCTACCACAGATACCAAACCTAATATTGCCATGACTCCAAAATAAACAGGCCCCGTTCCAAACTGATCCAATATAACGAAATTTCTCCCGATAGAAAGCGAGCAATACACAAAGAAGAATATAATAACAGAAATCCCAAAATACTTATAAGCAATCCCCAGATATGCGGACATCATCATCATTATCAACGCCAACAATAATATTTCGCTTCCCTTTTCCAGCGCCGCCTCCGGATGCACCAATACCATAACGCCATAAATCAAAACGTTGATCAGGTACATGATCACCAGATTGCCGCAGGTAAAAACTGCCGGTATGGTTGTCTGCATTTTCTTTTTCATCGGAGACGACTGCACCATGTTTGACATACTGAGAGAGTAAACCATTTGGGTTGGGAGAATGGCCGCACACATCAGCATATAACCTCCAAATATGGAACAGTTGATACTGGAGCCTATTGTAAAAAACAATACACTGATTAATGCAAAGACAATCATCAAGGTAAAATTTGACTTGATTCCATAGGCATAGTCAAGGCTTTTCAACCCCAATTTCCAATTATTTATCATAATAACTTCCCTCCACTTTTTTCATGGCCACCTTTACAGCCAGCACACTGACCATAATCCCCAGTGCCAAGTACAAGAAAAAATATATTACAAAATGTTTCGACCATTCTGTAAGAAACCAACATGCCGCTTCAAGCAGTGTCATAATGTACCCTATCAGCACGTTAAACCACACCGCACTTCCGTACCTTGCAAGAAAAGTGCCCAGCACAGAGAAAAACCACGAAGCCGACACACCATATATCACCATCTGCAGAACTACATCCACTTCCTGTTCACTCTGAAACATTCCAGATCCGTTTCCGCCGTTTGTACATAGAAACAGCAGATAGCATATTCCCAGAACAATCACTGCAGTAAGAAATTTTCTGAGCAGATCCATGCAAAGAGCACTCCGCATAATATTCATGCCGCAGCCGGAAGTCTTCAGGAAGTCCATCTTCTCCGCATCCTTTGTCTGAATCCCTCCAAACAGCCAATTGTCAGAGACACTCTCAACCATTGGCAGAATAGACGCCGCCAGCACAGCAGCAGCCACACCTCCTCCGACTGCAAAAACAATACCCACTAAAACCACCGGCATTACCAAATACATAAATACTCGATAAATCAAAGAAGTAAACACCAGATAACTTTTCAATCTATTTTTCATTTCCTTCACACTTTCAACTTCGTATTTGCCTTCATGATTGCCACACTGATTTGGGACAAGGTCGGTACCTCTCTGACCGTATCCATCCCTGCCAGCCGGTTCAGATTCTCTGCCAGACAGATTCCCTCGAACCCGTAATTACTCCTTGTCATAGAGAACAGAATCTCCTTCGCCGCTTCTGCATCAGCCGCCTCACCTTTCACCAGGATATATTTTTCTTTTAATTCCTCCACATATCCCTCTTCCACAATATTCCCATGTTCCATAATGATGGCATAATCTGTCACATTTTCCATATCCGAAATATTATGGGTGGAAAAGAAAACGGAATGCTCTCCATTTCCCTGTTCCAGGTACCCTCGTATCAGGTCACATAGCTTATCACGCATCAAAGGATCTAAAGGCGACGCCGGTTCGTCCAAAATCAGCAACTCCGTATCTCTTGCCAGGACAGCCGCCAACATCAGTTTCATCCTGTTTCCATCCGACAGCTTCTTCACCTCTTTCACCTGGCTCTGCGTAACTCCCAGCTCTTCACAAATGCTGCGGAATCTGTCCTTATGAAAATGTGCAAACAACAACTCACTGATTTCCTCCACCTGCGCAATGGTCCAATGGGGCAGAAAATAACTGTTAGGACCTGTATATCCGATGCGTTCCCGAATGCTGCCGTCAATTGCTTCCCCCTGCTCCCCAAAATAAGAAATCTTTCCCTTAAAATCCAATCTGATCCCTGCTAATATATTGAGCAACGTGGTTTTACCCGCCCCGTTTTCTCCGATCAAAGCCGTAGCAAACCCTTTTGGTATCTGCAGTCTGGGAATCTCCAGCGAAAACCCCCTGTATTTCTTCACCAAATCCAATGCCTGCATTACATGATTCTGTATTCCCAATGCCTTAGTAGTATCATTTCTTCCCATTCTAATCTCTCCCTGTTTTTTATATTTTACTCCGTTTCCCTTCTTATACCCCTGTCACAACATTAGCTTCATCATACAATCCCACTCTTATCCTACTTCCATCTTACACACCTTTGTACCGCCTTATTTCCGACATATTGATTCCGCTTTTGCAATTCTCTGCCAGGATTCTGTGGATGTATGTTTTCATATATCCACACGCAAATAAATGGATTGGTATCTGTTTGGAGATCAATTCAGCTGCAACATGGATACCGCTTATTGACTGTCTTTCATACTTAGTAATGTCTGCAATGTTTCCATCAATTCCTTGTCTGACATACCCGCTATCTCTGCAGCCTGTATGGCGCCCAGCAGAGACTCTTCCACCTTGCGCAAATGCTGCTCTTTCAGCATCTCGCTGTCCTGTGCATTGACATAGAAACCTTTCCCCTGTGCCGCTGTCACAAGTCCTTCCGCTTCTAATTGCTCATATGCCTTCATTGTGGTAATAACACTGATCTTCAAGTCTTTTGCCAATCCACGAATAGACGGAAGGTATTCTCCTTCTCTCATTCTACCGGCCAAAATATCCGCTTTCAGCTGCTCGGCAATCTGCTGATAAATTGGCACCCCCGAATTCTGCAATAATTTCAAACTATCACCGCCTTATCTGTTTATATGTTATATATACAGCATAATCAGTTATTTGTCAATAGATTCCTCAAAAATTTTTCAGACAACATTGTTTATGAATAACAGTTCAGTAACTATTTTGAAGCAGTGACATGACATCTATGGGGGCTTCCCCTGCGGTCAGGCGGAGGAAGACCCTGCAAATATGTGGCGCCTGTCCTGTGGTAGTGGTTTGAATGTTGTCGCTTATGTTCCTCCTTTTGGGCACAAAAAAGACGCATGGTTTACAATTTTACTGTTCCATGCGTCTTTACGCTGTTATGTTAATACTAAATTGTTGATTATGCAAATTGCATAATTTCGGCTTCTAATTTATTTTCCAACCATGAACATAATGTCTCCTCTATGCTTTCTGTATTTTCTGCGGTATTCCATTTGTTAATCGGCTTCTGAAAATTCAAGCCATTGTTTCACTGTTTCCACAGCATAACCAACCACCTGAGCTATCTTCTCTGTATCAATTCCCATTTCATATAGTTTTTTAGCACTCTCTTGAGCCTGCATAAGTCTACCCTTTGATTCTGATTCTTTCCTTATTTCCTGAATTGCTTGGCACACATTAACCACCTCGTCTTCTTCATCATATTTTATTCCCGAACTTGTAATCGCCTCAATCACATCCGCCGCCCTGCGTTCCACTTCCTGGAAACGCTCTTCATTAGCAGCCATTACCCTACTTAAGTTTTCCTTGTCCTTCGAATACTTGATGAACAACATGACTTCCCGCAGGCTGGACTGAAACTTCATAATCTCATCATCAGACATCTGTGCAGGAGCAATCAGCCGGACATGGTAGTTGTCCATGCAGGCAAGCACCTCTGGGTCTGAAACATCCATCATTTCAAACAGGCTTAACGGTCCATCCCACTCTTCCGCTCCGAAAAATATAGTCACAGTGATGGAAGGTATCAGCCTGTCTTCCGCCCAAAAACCGCTTAAGAATTCACCCTTGTTTGGCGTTTTGCTGCCTTCTTCAGCAGGAGTTTCCCCCTGCTCCTTTTTCCGCTTCATTTCCTTTCGGTGCGATCTTGCCGCCTCTTCCACCTGTCCCACATACTCCAGCGCATCATAGAGATTGTTCTTTACAGCCATAGCATAATGGATTTCCGTCTGGTTTTCTGCCCCGTAAAGGACATATTCCATCTTTCCATCCGTCATTGCCGCATACAGTTTCTGCACATCACGGAACTTCTGGACGGGAACCACTGCGTCGTCCGCACCGTATGGCAGCGCAATCTTAGTGGAATCACGCTCCGTAAGCTGCTCTGGCAGGATCACTTGCCGCCCACCGTAAATATAATAATTAAAAATGTCAGCAAACACACCTGCATCTTTTACATAATCCTTTGTAACCGTATCTGCTTTCAACGGCATCCACCGCCTTTCTGCATGAATGTATGGCAGACATTTCATCAAATCCTCTCCCCCCTGCCACGATTCCATTATACTAAAGGAACCGCTTTTTTTCAAGCGTATCCGAGCCACTTTGATAACGCTCAGTGGGGTCAAATTGGACAAAGGAAGGGAGCAAAACAGCCGCAGATGGGTCAGATTTGTGAGCACTGTGACCACTCGTAACCGCCGCTCCCATGTTACCTTGACACGGTTTCAAAAGCAAACAAGGGATTCCAGCAACAGCCAATGTGCCGGAATCCCTTGTTTTCAGCGTTTTCCCCGATATTCTGTTCATTCCCTTTGTATCAATTAAGCGGTAGGAAAAGTTGAGTCATTTATTATCACCCCACATCTTCTCACAGAAAAGTCCTTCGCCACAGGCTTCTCAATTCCATAAGTCATAATAACAACCACCGCCGACAAAGTCTCTGTGTGCAAAACCTGGTTTTCCCTTTCTCATCTGTCCAATACCTGCTCAATCCGCCCTACCAGATCCTCAGGCTCAAAAGGTTTTTTCACATAGCCCGCAGCTCCCATTTTGAGCACTTCCAAAACATCACTTTTGTATCCGGATGCCGTCAGAAAAATAACCGGTATATTGGCAAATTCCTTTTTCATAAACTCAAACATTCTAATTCCGTTCATAATAGGCATATCTATGTCCAAAAGCACCAAATCAATCATCCTGTTTCTAAGTTTATCCAATCCCTGAGCTCCGGAACTTGCAGTGATTACTTCATATGAGTGATTTCTCAAAATATATTCCGTCAATGTCAGATTGACCTCTTCATCATCCACCACTAAAATACATCTACCCACACCATTCTCTCCTTTTGAATCATCATTTCCTCATTTCAAAGCGCTGTTGCTTCAAGAATTGTCAAATTCTCTGTGCTATACAGAATAAATCCGATATTCTCAACGCTTCCTCCTGCTGCAATGAAACCATTGTAATCCATAGCAGATATGGTGAGAACATTACCACTCACCTGATAATTGCCGTTCCAGCCGCCGTTTAAAACGATATCATTGCTGAATGAAATACTAAGCGTCCAACCGTTTTGATCCGCTCCGGTATTATTGGTGATTGTAAGGGTGTACTGATAATATGTCTCATTTCCCTGTCCCCATGAGTTTATCACTTCAGCAGCAATGCCAAAACCGTCCGATGTGTCATTTCCCCCTGTCACAATCTCTTCATTGTCCTGTTCCCCTGAGCTATTTCCGGTAGAATTTCCTTGCCCGCCACCCTGCTCATTCGCGTTATCTCCGGCAGCATTTCCTTGCCCGCCACCCTGCTCATTCGCGTTATCTCCGGCAGCATTTCCTTGCCCGCCGCCCTGCTCATTCGCGTTATTTCCGGCAGCATTCCCCTCCATACCGCTTGTTCCATTTTCTCCTGCTCCTGTAAAGGAGTTGGCATCCGACACAGAACCCTGCGATCTTAGCATATCATAAAGCCATTTACCGGAATCACTTAAATCATCCGTTGTAAATCCTTTCACCTTACTGCAACTGCTTTTAAACACTGCAGAAGTCTCAGATTTATTGGATAAATTCCATGCCACATAGCTTATCTTGTATTCATCTAATGTATCCACCCATTGATTGGCCTGGAACTCATCAATCGCACCATTACCACTGGCATCACAGATACCATATTCCGATACGAAAACCGGAAGTCCATCTTCCACTGCCCTGACTAAGGTACTGCGCAGCGTATCTGTATGGGTTGCAGCATAATAGTGCAGGGTGTACATAATATTATCATATCCCGTAATCGGATCTGCTGCTGCCTGATCCACATACTGACTCCAATTTGGCGTTCCCACCAGAATAATACCATCCTTATCATTTTCCCGAATGACTTCTATCACCTGCTCCGCATATTGTTTGACCTCACTCCAGGAAGTCCCTCCATTGGGTTCATTGCAGATTTCATATAATACATTGGTATAATCTTTATAATCCTCCGACATCTCTGCAAAGAAATCCTTTGCCTGTGTAAGATAGGTATTGGGATTTCCGTCTGATAAGATATGCCAGTCTATAATCACATACAATCCACATTCCACAGCATATTCCACACCTGTTCTGACCAATTCTTTCAAGGCATCCTGATCTCCGCCGGTGCAATAACCGCCATATTCAGCAGTATACATGGCCAGCCGAACCACATCGACGCCCCATTCCTCCTTCAACTGCCGAAAGCATTCTGCATTCACATAATCCGGATACCACGCCAAACCATGCGTACTAATGCCCCTTAACTGCACCGGATTACCGGAAGCATCCACAAGCTGCGTTCCACCCACGGACAATGCACCCTGAGCCGCTACGGTGCTTTCCCCTGGTACCTTTACTCCCTGTCCTGCACCGGCATTTCCATCAGGT
>CAMWLE010000059.1 GCA_947175015.1 uncultured bacterium | reverse complement strand
CAGAGGACTGAAAATCCTCGTGTCACTGGTTCGATTCCGGTTCTGGGCATTTTGTATTGGAAATAAAAGGACGCGCTAAAAGGTGTAAATTAAACCGTTTAGTGCTATTTTTTTGTCTATTATTATGTTATAATTGTATTGCTTATTTGCATTGGGATTGTGATACAGTATTAATCATAGGCCGAGTGATAAAAAAGAATGACAAGTCGGTTGCTTGTTTCGTAGTATAAAAGTGCTGTATGGACAATTATTTATGAGGGTACCATTTAAGGCGAATAAAAGAGTTAAATAAATATACAGCATAGTACTTGTGTTATTATATTTCATGGAGTAGGAAAATGAAACATAAGAGAAAAGTGATAGTAGTTTGCATTTTAGTCGGCCTGGCGGCAGTTGTACTGGCGGTTTTATATGGCAAAGTGGCAGCATATTATCAGACACATTTTCTGCCAAATACAACTATAAATGGTATTGATTGCAGTGAAATGGAAGCGGAAACGGTGATTGCCCTGTTGGATGCACAGATTGATGATTATGTATTGGATGTGACAGGGCGAGACTATAAAACAGGAGAATCCAAAGTATTATTGGGTAGAATTGTTCCAAATGATATTCAGCTTATGTACGCAGGTACCCGGGAGGCCGTTTACTCTTTTTTGGAGCAACAGGAGGCTTCTAAGTGGATACAAGGTTATCAGCAGAAGGTATTTTCATATTCTTTTGAACAGGAAGTTACATTTGATGAGTCAATGCTGGCAAATGTGGTGAAGTCCTGGGAGGCATGTCAGGAAAAAAATATGCTGAAAGCAAAGGAGGCATATATTAGTGAATATTCGGAAATTCATAACAACTATGAAGTGGTTCCGGAAACAATCGGTACAGAAGTGGATGTGGATCAATTGATTCAACTGATTGTAGATACAGTCAGAAGTCAAGAAGTGTTTTTGGATGTTGAGGCACAAGGATGTTATAAGGAAGCCTCTGTATTGCATGATGATAAAGTATTGACGGATGCTGTGGAGAAGGTAAATACCTGGTTGACGGCCAGTGTCTCTTATGATTGGAATGGGGCGGAAGTAATAGTAGACTCGAAGATATTGAGGGAATGGATTTCTCTGGAAAATAATATACCAATATTAGATGAAGATGCCGTAATGCAATTTGTGAAAAAGCAGGCTGCAGCATATGATACATATGGTAAAAGGAGAAATTTCAAGACAGCGTTAGGGGTGGAATTGACATTGCTCAGCGGATATTATGGATGGAAGACGGACACGGAAGCTGAGACGAAGGAATTAATTCAGCTTATCTATGAGGGTGCTGCCGCACAAAAAGAACCAATCTATAGCAGCAGGGCGCAGAAAAAGGGCAGTAGTGATATTGGTAATTCTTATGTGGAAGCAGATTTAACACATCAACATTTGTATTTATATCAAAACGGAACCCTTGTGTTGGAAACTGACTTTGTATCCGGCGACATGAGTTCTAAGCCGGGAAATGTGACGCCGGAAGGTGTATTTGGGGTGGCTTATAAGACAACAAATGCCGTACTTCGTGGTGAGGATTATATTACACCTGTGAATTATTGGATGCCTTATTATGGAAATTATGGTATGCATGATGCAACCTGGAGGAGTGAATTCGGAGGGGATATATATATTGCGAATGGTTCACATGGATGTATTAATCTTCCGCTTGACAAAGCAGCGCAAATCTATCAGTATGTATATGCGGGATTTCCTGTGATTTGTTATTATTATCAGGTAGATCCGCTTGCGGGGCAGGATACGGAGCAGCAGGAAAATGAAGGGGGCAATGATGATGATAGTCCAGAGGATGATGAGGAAGACTAGAAATGTCAGGAAATGTGAATTGAGCAGGGAGTTTAACCTGGAAGTGTTACATAGGGGGAGTACACAGGGAATTTAACTTGGAAGTGGCACATGCAGAGATTGAGCAGGGGGCAAGTTGAAAGAGTTACATACAAGGATTGCACAGGGAACTTAACCTGGAAGTGTTACATATGGAGATGAAACGGGGAGTTTGACCTGGGTGTGTTAATGCAAGGGAGTTCTATACAAATATTGAGTTTATTGAAAAAGGTAGAGGGAAGGCAGAATGTTATGCAGCGAATTATGGCACAGCGAACAGAGCGCCAGGCAAGGCGATGGCGGAAAAAATTAGAGCATTTTCGGAAGATACAGAGAGAGATAGAGGCGAATGCTCCGGATATCATACATTCAAAGAATTTTCGGTTGATGAAAGAGCATATTCAGCATGGTAATGTGAGTGTGAATTTGCATGTGATGACGGTGGCCAGATACAGTGTGGCACTTACTGATTTTCTGCATATATCCTGTAATCGCAGGGAGTTGATCAGAGGAGCATTGCTTCACGATTATTTTCTATATGACTGGCATATTCCGGACAAGGAAAAACCACATAGGCTTCATGGATTTTATCATCCGGGGGTGGCATTGAGAAATGCCTCAAAAGAGTATATGCTTTCGGAAAGGGAGAAAAATATTATCAAGAGACATATGTGGCCTTTGACCATAGTACCGCCCCGATATAAGGAAGCCTGGATAGTCACAATGGCGGATAAATGGTGTTCGCTGCTGGAGACATTGCATATGCGCAAAGGTCATGGCGCTATTCTTGAAAAGTTAAAATGATGACCGGGCAATGAGATGATGTATGGATAGATAGCATTTCATTCTGAGAAGTTGAAATAAGGTCTGGGCGAATTGAGGGTAGAATTGGAACATTTATTTGATAAATTAAAAGAAAATGCAATGGAAGATATTTATCCCTATCATATGCCTGGACACAAGCGGCAAAGTTGGGGGGAACTTCCGGAGGCATTGTATAAAATAGATATTACAGAGATAGAAGGGTTTGATAATCTGCATCAGCCTGAAGGGATTCTTCTGGAACTGCAAAAAAGAGCAGCAAGGATCTATGGTGCGGATAAGAGCTTTTACCTTGTCAACGGAAGTACAGGTGGAATCCTGAGTGCTGTCAGCAGTGCGATTCCGGCAGGCGGGCATATTTTGATGGCGCGTAATTGTCATAAATCTGCTTATCATGGGGCATATATACGAAATCTGAAGATTACTTATCTTTATCCGCCCTGGCTGCAGGAATATGATATTTTCGATGCTGTTACGCCGCAGCTGGTTGCGGAAGCACTTGAGCAGGAGCCGGATATTGATGCTGTGCTGCTGGTATCGCCTACTTATGAAGGAAGAATATCGGATATCGGAACGATTGCTGAAATTGTCCATAAAAAGGGAATTCCGCTTATTGTAGATGAAGCACATGGTGCCCATTTGGGGTTGTCAGAGGGTTTTCCTCTTAACAGCTGTCAACTGGGAGCGGATCTGGTGATACACAGTGTGCATAAAACACTCCCTGCGTTGACGCAATCGGCGTTGCTTCATGTAAACGGCGAGCTGGTAAATCGAAGGCTTTTGGAGCGGTTTCTGCATATTTATCAATCCAGTAGTCCATCCTATTTATTAATGGCAAGCATAGACAACGCACTGCAATATGTGGAACAGGAAGGAGCGGAGGCGTTTCAGCGTTTTCGCGATTTGTACGTGAAAATGATGGATACGCTGGAAAAATGCAGATATTTGAAATTCCTGCCGCAGGAGGAAACAAAACAGGATGTGGGGAAGCTTTTAATCTCTGTGAAGGGTACAAATCTCACAGGAAAACAGCTTCAGGAGATTCTGTTGAAGAACTATGGACTGCAGATGGAAATGGCATCGGAGAGCTTTGTACTTGCTATGTTTACAATCAATGATGGAGAAGAAGCATATGAGCGAATGAAAAATGCTCTGCTGGATATTGATGGCAGTTTTGTAGAAAGTGTTGCGGTACCGGCTTCAAGGCAGTATGAGCGAGATGTGATTCCGCAGGGAAGCTCTGTTTTCCGAAGCAGAGAAGGAAGTATTGGGCAGGAAGATTGTGTTTGCGGATACAGTGGAGGCAATGTACCGGGAGCCGTTGTCTGCGGGGACAATGGAGGAAGTTATATACCTGGAGCCCCAGTCTGTCGCTGCAGTGGGAGAATCGCTTGCTTGGCAGGTGTTTCTCTGACCAAAGCATGGGACAGTGCTGTGGAGCAGGTAAGTATAGATGAGGGCGAAGGCAGGTATGCAGGTGAGTTCATTCATTTATATCCGCCGGGGGTTCCGCTTGTAGTACCAGGAGAACGAATCACCGCAGAGATATGTAAAACTATCCGGGAGAGTGTGAAGCAGGGATTAAATGTGCAGGGAATTATATTAGAGAAGAATGAGAATACATCTGAAAATAAAATAAGTTTTAATGTATTGCGGCAGGAAATATAGGAGCATCGGGCAACTATGTAGTATATAAAATTGTCGGCAAGAGTAACAAGAAATTACCAGAAGGTATCAGAAAACCGTAAGTGAAAGAGAGGATTATAAAATGAGAAAGACAAAAATTATCTGTACAATTGGACCAGCCAGCGAAAATGTAGAGACTTTGCGTGAAATGATGCTTGCGGGCATGAATGTTGCCAGATTTAATTTTTCACATGGTACCCATGAAGAACAGAAGGAAAAATTGGATAAGGTGCTGCAGGCGCGGGAAGAGCTGGGGCTTCCGGTGGCTACCTTGTTGGATACCAAGGGACCGGAGATTCGCCTGCGCGATTTTCAGGGGGGAAAGGTGGAGTTGGTTTCAGGGCAGCAGTTTATACTGACCACAGAGGAGATCCTTGGAACGAATCAGAGGGCTGCTATTTCCTATAAGGAGCTGAAAAATGATATCAAGCCGGGAACCACAATACTGATTGATGATGGTCTCATAGAGATGACAGTGGAAGAAATCCGTGGGGAAGAGATTATCTGTCATGTTGTAAACGGCGGTTTTGTTTCCAATCATAAGGGCGTCAATGTTCCTGGTGCCGTTTTATCCATGCCATATATCAGTGATGTGGACAGAGCGGATATTCTGTTCGGTATTGAGTTGGGATATGATTTATTGGCGGCTTCCTTTGTCAGATGCAAGGAGGATATCCTGGAGGTCCGAAAGATATTGGATGCGCATAAAAGCAATATGAAAATCATTGCCAAAATTGAAAATATGCAGGGAATTCAAAATTTGGAAGAAATTTTGTCGGTATCTGATGGTATTATGGTGGCAAGGGGGGATATGGGAGTGGAAATCCCCTTAGAGGAAGTGCCTATTTTACAGAAGAAAATGATTAAATTGGCCAATGCCCAAGGGAAGCATGTTATTACAGCGACGCAGATGTTGGAATCCATGATTAAAAATCCCAGGCCCACGCGTGCGGAGACAACAGATATTGCAAATGCTATTTATGATGGTACCACAGGTATTATGCTGTCGGGAGAGAGCGCAGCGGGAAAATATCCTGTGGAAGCGGTAAAAATGATGGCGAAAATCGCAGAATGTGCCGAAAAAGATATTGATTATCGTTCCAGGATGCGTCGAAATGCCCATGGTGAAGAGAGCGACATTACCACAGCCATTGCGTATGCCACCTGTACTGCGGCGATGGACTTAAATGCGGCTGCCATTATTACAGTCACCATGTCAGGATTTACAGCAGAAGCTATTTCCAGATTTAAGCCGAAATGTCCTATCATTGGCTGTACAGTCAGGGAAGAGGTATATAGGCAGTTGAATCTGTTGTGGGGTGTGACGCCTTTGCGGTTGAAACAGGAAGAGGATGCGGAGGCATTGTTTGGGAGCGCGGTGTCAGAGGCTAAGAAGGCGGGCTATGTAAAAGAAGGAGATATTGTAGTGATTACTGCAGGGGTACCGCTGGGAATTGCCGGTACCACCAATATGCTGCATGTGGTCATAGCATAAAAAGCAGTTCATATCGGCAAAGTTTATTTGCAGACGGATTTAAGAACGTAGAGCATATAAGGTATCAACATAAGCTGGAAAATACATCAAAGGTATGGGGGCAGAGTATGGGTAAGATTATATGTCTTATGGGGAAAAGTGCGGTGGGTAAAGATTCTGTTTTCAAGAGATTGATGGAAGACAGAGATTTGGAATTTAGAATGATTGTGCCCTATACGACTCGTCCGATCCGCGATGGAGAACATGATGGTGTGGAGTACTTTTTTACGGATGAAGCGGGATATGAGAGATTTAAAACACAGGGTAAAATCATAGAAGAGAGACTATATCATACCATGCTGGGGCCATGGCGTTATTTTACTGTGGATGATGGAAGGGTAGAGACACAGGCAAATTACATTGTCATCGGTACTTTGGAGGCATATCTCAGGCTTCGGGATTATTTTGGCAGAGGGAGGGTGCTCCCGATACTGTTGGAGGTGGATGATGGTGTCCGCCTTCAGCGGGCATTGGACAGGGAACGTATGCAGGAGGAACCCAAATATGAAGAGCTGTGCCGTAGATTCCTGGCGGACAGCGAAGATTTTGCCATGGATAATATCGTGGCTGCCGGCATTGAGAGGCGTTTTATCAATCATGATTTGGATCAGTGTCTGGAAGAGATTAAGGATTACATAAGGGGGCAGAGTAATGGCGATTAAGATAGGTCAGGTGACCCAGCCTGAACCGGCGCAGGTGGAACAGACGCAGTCGGTGCAGCAGACAGACGGCAGCTTTAAATTCATGCTTGCCAGTCATATAGAAGAATCGGAATTGCAGGCAAGGCTGCAGTCGTTGATGGAGGAAATCACCATGCAGGGTGATCGGCTTGCCAAACGCCGGGATGTGAAGGATATGCGGCGTTACCGGGGATTGGTGAAGCAATTTCTGAATGAAGTGGTGACGCGGTCACATGCTTTTTCCAGAGAGAATTTTCTGGACAGGAGAGGGCGTCATAGAGTATACGGAATTATTCGGTTGATTGATGAGAACCTGGATCAGTTGGCACAGGAATTGATGAAGGATGAGCAGGATCATATTGCCATATTGAGTAAAATCGGAGAAATCCGCGGTTTGCTGCTGGATATATTTACATGATTTATCATTGCAGGTTGTGCGGTCATGCTATTGCTGTAGTGTAAAAGTGTGGTCATGGTTTACGTAGAAAGGATAAAGGGATTCGTTATTATGGCGAAATTTCAGGATATTATCGGACAGGAGCAAATTAAGGAACATCTCCGAAATGCGCTTTCCACAGGCAAAGTGTCCCATGCTTACCTTCTTAATGGAGAAAAATCATCCGGCAAGGAGTTTATAGCCAAAGTGTTTGCCATGGCGCTGCAATGTGAAAAGGGAGAATTAGAGCCGTGTCAGGAATGCCATTCCTGTAAACAGGCATTGTCAAACAATCATCCGGATATTATCAGAGTGGTTCATGAGAAACCCAATACGATCAGTGTGGATGATATACGAAAGCAGGTAAACGGGGATGTGGCGCTGAAACCTTACAGTAGTGCCCGTAAGGTATATTTGATCACCGAGGCAGAGAAGATGACGGTGCAGGCGCAGAATGCACTGTTGAAGACATTGGAAGAACCGCCTTCGTATGCGGTAATCCTGTTGATGACTTCCAATGTGAATACGTTGCTGCCCACCATACTCAGCCGATGTGTGATGCTGCATATGAAGCCTGTGCCGGACATGTTGGTGAAGGAATATCTCTGCAGACAGCTTCAGGTGCCGGATTATAAAGCGGAGGTGTGTGCGGCGTTTGCCAGAGGGAACATTGGCAAGGCAAAAGCGCTTGCTTCCAGTGAAGATTTTGAAAACATTAAGTCGGATGTGTTGTCGCTGTTAAAGTACATACAGGATATGGAGTTAAATGAAATCATTGCTGCGGTAAAAAAGGCTTCAGAATATAAGCTGGAGATTAACGATTACCTGGATATATGTGCAATCTGGTATCGGGATGTATTGTTATTCAAAGCAACGAATGATGTGAACCATCTGGTATTTCGGGATGAGATACAGGCGTTGCGCAGGGCGGCCCAGCGCAGCAGCTATGAGGGAATAGAGACCATTATCAAGGCATTGGATACCGCTAAGAAGCGGCTGGATGCCAATGTGAATTTTGACCTTGTTATGGAACTTCTTATGCTTGCGATTCAGGAGAATAGCTGAAGTACTGGTCATAGAATGAATCATGGCAAGTGCTGTCACTGTTCACTCCGCTCTTCTTCTTTTGATTGTATTACTTGCAATCCGCCTTACAGCAACTATGCACAGAGAATCGCATGATGAAAAGGACATTTGCAAAAACAGTGATTACACGCCCGGCAGTCTCGGGATTTTCATATAAAAAGCGTATGAAAATGCCTCGCGGCAGCGGTGAGTGAACAGTAGCCAAGTGTCTGCATTTATTGTATATGAACCATGTATTGTTATTGCATTGGAAAGGGAATATAGTGTAAAATAGGTGTAGACACATCAGAGGGTGCCTGCGCCTTTTTTGTTACAATGGTGTATTGGGGTGAAATGGCAGGAAGTTACGATTGGGGTGAGGATATGAGAAGGATGCGAAAGATTATTTGCAGAGTGGTAATTGTATTGTGTTGTTGTCTGCTGGCAGGATGCGGCAGGGAGAGCGGAGACGGGAAAACGGCTCAGGAATCCACAGAGGTACGCAGGCCGGTGGTCGGGGACGAGGTGATTTTAGCGTCACTGGACGGAGTAAAGGCAATGGTAGCGTCCATGGAGTATTTTGATTTCCTGATAGATAGGGTATCGCTTGAGGATATGGGGGTAGACAGGGAGAACATTGTCCTGCCGGAGTCTCTGTTGGAGCTGGCGAGTGGCGATGAAGATTCAACCATAGATGCAGGATTCCTTGGCATGCAGTTTTATCAGAATGAGCCGGTGCAGATTTGGGCTTTCCAAAAAGGATATGATGCGGAGGTCTGGCTATATAAGCAGGATGGGAGCCGAAAGTGCCTGGTGCAGGGAAGGATGGTGGATTATTTCTATGGTACAGGGTACCTTGACCAGGAGGGGAATTATTATCATTGCAGACAGGGAAGCCAGGGAGCTGTGATTAAGGTAAATTCAGAAGGAGAGGTTGTGTTTGACAGAAAACTGTGGGATGATGATATTTATTCCATAGATGATATGGTTCAACTTCCGGATGGCAATCTTCTGGTGACTTATTATGAGGCGACATTAAAAGAGAATAGACCGGCCACCGGAGATAAGTATCTGGGTGTTTTAAATCAGGATACCGGTGCCATTGAGAAATTGCAGAAAATTGTATTGGAAAATTATTGGTTTGGGAGATTAGGGGAAAGTCCCTGTTGTATTATGGATGACGGTATATGGGCGTTTGATACGGAGGATGGGAGTAAAGAGTGTGTGCTGCCTTTCGGTGAGACGTCTTATGTCTTTGAATCAAGCAGTATGTATGACATGGCATGGGATTTTCAGGTAAACGAAGAGGGGGATATTGAGATTCTGTGGGCGGACGACAGGGGGAATCATCTGGCATTGGAGACTCTGTGTATAGCGGATGCAGCCAGGGGCAGGACGCCTGTGGTGATCAGAGGGTTGTATCTGACCTATAATACATGGCTGAAGCAGCAGATTGCTACATTTAATCAGGAAAACGAGAAATATTATATTGTGATGCAAAGTGGTTTGAATTCCGATGATTTGGATAATTTTATGAGACAGACCAGCATTGAGATTGCCACCGGGAGGGGGCCGGATATTTTGTATGGGGATGTGTTGGGAGATTATGTCTATGGCGTGGTTCAAAAAGGGGGATTTGCGGATTTGACACCTTATATGGAGCGTTCCGGTATCAGGGAAGAGGATTATTTTCCCAGTGCTTTTCATTTGTGGCGGGATGGAGAGGGGATATACAGTGTCAATATACGTATGGATTGCCTGCGGTATCATATTGATGCTGCCGTTTTGGACGGGGAGGGTGAACCTGATATGGAAGCTTTGGTTGATGGCCTGTTGGCATGGGAGCAGGAGGCAGTATTCCTGAATACTGCAGAGGAAATTCCCGGAATTCAGAAAGTTCGGAAAGCAGATATTCAGGAAGTATTGGAGATTCTTCTGAAAAGCTCAGATTCTTTGTACGGGATGGTTTCCTGGGAAACGGGGACATGCGATTTCAGCGGGGGATTGCTTGGTAAAATTCTGATGGTGGCGGAGCAGTATGGATATAATGGAAAGAATGATTATCCCGCATTGGTAAAACAGGATTATCTCGGGCCTTTTCTTTATGTGGACAGTGCTATGTTGGAAGAGGAAGGAAGAGTCGTGATGGCTCCCATGTTTGATGATGGCTGTCATGCGCAGGTGCGTCCCAAGGAAGTTCTGTCGATCAATGCAAATTCGACCAGGAAAGAGGGGGCATGGGAATTCATATGCTATTTGTTGGGAGAAGAGGTTCAGGAAGCCATTGACAGTGAAATTATATATCCTGTCAGTAAGGCTGCTTTTGAGAAGTTGATGGCCAAGGAGCTGGAGGAAGGACGAATTGTACAAGACGGCGATATAACAATTACAAAAGGTAATTATGATTTGACAGAAGAACGGCTGGATGAGTTGAGAGCGATTTTGGATGATGCCAGATTCTTACCGACCAGAAACCTGCCCATTCTGGATATTATTTATGAAGAGGCGGCGGATTATTTCAATGGTGTCAAGGGAATTGAGGAAATCACCGCGATTATTGAGAACAGGGTGCAGGTGTATCTGGATGAAGTTCATTGATATATAATGTCGGGTGTATGTTGGCATGATTGAAGGGGGGGAGAGGCAGTTTACAAGAGCGCAATTGATTCGGCTCATGAATTCAATCAAATTATTTATGAATGACCTTTTCCTCAGTATCATGGCATTGGGAGTGAACAGCAGCCATACTGTCTATGGCTTGTAATAAATTCCATTATTAACTATGGTTTTTTACCGGGAGATATGTTAGAATAGCAGCTGTAGATGTTTGTAGACATATTGACTGAATATATTGTGAGGTAGATAGATGATTAAAGTAATCGGAGTCAGATTTCGTACAGCGGGGAAGATTTATTTCTTTGATCCGTTGGAGTTTGAAATAAAAAAAGATGACCATGTGATCGTGGAGACGGCCAGGGGAATAGAGTTTGGAACCGTGGTATCAGGTATTAAGGAAGTGGAGGATGAGAAAGTTGTCCAACCTTTGAAGCCAGTGCTGCGCATTGCAAATGAGCGGGATGTGGAGCAGGAGACCGCGAATAAGGAGAAAGAGAAGGAAGCTTTTCAGATTTGCCTGGAGAAGATTCGGGAGCATGGTCTGGAGATGAAGTTGATCGATGCGGAGTATACTTTTGATAATAACAAGGTACTTTTCTATTTTACGGCAGATGGGCGTATTGATTTTCGGGAATTGGTAAAGGATCTTGCGAGTGTGTTCAAGACCAGAATAGAGCTGCGGCAGATTGGCGTCAGGGATGAGACGAAGATTGTAGGAGGGATTGGAATTTGTGGACGTCCCTTGTGTTGTCACAGTTATCTGTCGGATTTTGTTCCTGTGTCAATCAAAATGGCAAAAGAGCAGAATTTGTCCCTGAATCCGGCCAAAATATCAGGTGTTTGCGGCAGGTTGATGTGCTGTCTGAAAAATGAGGAGGAGACTTATGAGGAATTGAACAGGCGGCTTCCGAACATTGGGGATTTTGTCAACACGGCAGATGGGCTGAAGGGTGAGGTGCAGAGTGTTAATGTACTGCGTCAGCTTGTGAAGGTGGTCGTGAGTGTGGGGGATGAAAAGGAAATCAAAGAATATGCTGTGGAGCAGCTGCAGTTTCGGCGGAAGCGTAGCAAAAAGGAGAAAATGGATCTGACCCAGGAGGAATTGGAAGAACTGGAGCGGTTGGAAGAAGAAGAGCAGCAGGAATTGCAGGGGAATAACGAGGCAGAAGGGGTTCATGCACAGCATCAGAGTAGCAGAGGCCATCATGACAAGCGTAAATTCCAGGGGGCCCGTCAGGAAAATGGGCAGAAGGAAAGTGAGCAATTATTTGATGGGGAACAGACAGAGGCGGGTGGTCAACGTCAGGGGGGCAGGAACAGGCAAAACAAAAACCATCACGAGGGCAGAAACCGTCAGCAGAATCGGAATTATCAGGGTGGAAGCTACCATCAGGAGGCAGGAAATCGTCAGGGGGGCGATTATCATCAGGAGGAAGGCAGCGCTCAGGAACATGGAGGGTATCAGGAAAGCAGGAATCGCCAGGATAACAGGCAGCGTGGGAGTGCTGGAACACCCCAGGGAGACAGAAGTCAAAGCGGTCAGGGAGAGAGAAGTTACGTAAATACAGGAAGTTTTCAGGGCGAGAGGAATTATGTAAATGGGGGAAGCGCCCAGGGCGAGAGGAATAATGCAAATGGGGGAAGCGCCCAAGGCGAGAGAAATTACACAAATGTGGGAAATACCCAGGAGAACAGAGGTCATATAAATGGAAGTGACCGTCATAATAACCAAAATTATTCACATGGAGGAAATCATCAGGAGGGCAGATATCATCAAAATGGTGGCCGTCGGCGTCAGGATAATTATGGTTATCAGAGCGGAAGAAATCGTCGGGAGAGCAGGAACAGATACGATACAAGAGCCAGACAGGAAGGACAGTCGAGAGCCAATGACAATCAAACTGAAGGAAAATGAGCGCCTGGATGAGCTGCAGCGGAATGGTTATCATATTATTCAGAACCCGGGAAAATTTTGTTTTGGAATGGATGCGGTGCTTCTGACAGGATTTGCCCATGCCAGAGAAGAGGACAAGCTTCTGGATATGGGGACAGGTACGGGCATTATACCGATTCTTATGGAGGCAAAGTATCATTGTGCGCATCTGACCGGTCTGGAGATTCAGCCTGAAAGTGCCGATATGGCGGCCAGAAGTGTAGCATTGAACGGGTTATCGGAAAGAATAGACATTGTCACCGGAGACATCAAAGAAGCAGACCATATTTTCCCGTCTGCTTCTTTTGATTGTATTACCTGCAATCCGCCTTATATGATCGGACAGCATGGTATTGTCAATCCGGAGGCGCCCAAAGCGATTGCGCGTCATGAGTTGTGCTGCACCTTTGAGGATGTGGCAGAACAGACTGCGAAATTGTTAAAACCGGGAGGGCATTTTTTTCTGGTTCACAGACCTTTTCGGTTGGCGGAAATTATGACAACGTTGGTGCGCTGTAAGTTGGAACCAAAGCGGATGCAGTTGGTGTATCCCTATGTGGATAAAGAGCCTAATATGGTGTTGCTGGAGGCTGTGCGGGGAGGAAAGTCCAGGATGACAGTGGAGAAACCGCTGATTGTATATCAGCAGCCGGGGGTATATATGCCGGAAATTTATGAGATATATGGTTATTGACGGGAATCGTTTTTCATAAAAAAGGTGCGGCGCCACAGAATGAGAAGCGGTAGAATGAGAAGTGGTTTGGCAAGTGTGTTACAGCGGCGTGTTTCATGTGGCTTGGATGTGTTTCGATTGGGGCAGGTCATTCATTGTTTGTATTGATATTGGTGACATAACAGGAGATGTGTAAGCGGAGGATGAAAATGGAAGAAAAAGGTCGGGTTATGCCCACACACATTGTTGCAGTAGCAGGTGTAGTGACGAATGAAAAGGAAGAAGTTCTCATGGTGAAAACCTATAATGCCGGATGGGTGTTTCCGGGTGGGCAGGTAGAAGAGGGTGAAAATCTGATAGAAGCTCTTAAGAGAGAGATTTGGGAGGAGTCGGGAATAGAAGTAGAAACAGGAGAGCTTTTCTGTGTTACTTCAAATACGGCAAAGCATCCAGGATTCAATGGTGTGAGGGAGGTGCCTACCAAAGTCATGTTGGATTTTGTATGTAGAAAAATCGGTGGTACGACCAGGAGTTCGGAAGAAAACTCGGAATCTGGCTGGTTCCGGAAAGAAAAGGTTCTGTCCATGATAGAATCGCCTGGAATTATGGAGCGGTATAAGGCATATCTGGAATATCAGGGCAGGCCTGTTTATATGGAATATGTTACCAAACCGGTATTTGAATTGAAGTTAAAGACAAATATTTAAGCTTTTGGGGTTGTTTCCTGGTGATGAGCGGAAGTTTTGCATTGTTGAAAGAGGTTAGAAGAAAAGCGGGGATTGGGATGCAAGACAGGAGCGAGGGTATCTGTACTATACTTTAGAGAGAAGGAGTAGAAAATGGGAGGAACTTTATATTTGTGTGCAACGCCCATAGGAAATTTGCAGGATATGACGCCGAGAGTAGTGGAAACTTTGCGGGCAGTAGACTTGATTGCGGCGGAAGATACACGTAACAGTATAAAATTATTGAATCATTTTGACATCCATACGCCCATGACAAGCTACCATGAATACAATAAGGTGGAGAAGGCGAAACGCCTGATTGAGCAACTGCAGGGTGGGCAGAATATAGCATTGATTACGGATGCGGGGACACCGGCTATTTCAGACCCGGGAGAGGTGCTGGTAAGGATGTGCCATGAAAATCAGGTGCCTGTCACCAGCTTGCCAGGGGCGGCTGCCTGTATTACAGCGTTGACATTATCAGGACTGTCCACCAGAAGGTTTTGTTTTGAGGGATTTCTTCCTGGGGATAAGAAGGAGAGGAGAGCAGTTCTGGAAGAATTGGAGACTGAACTTCGCACGATAATTTTGTATGAAGCGCCGCATCATTTGGTGGGGACATTGGAGGAGCTTTATCAAAGCCTGGGGAATCGAAGGATTACTCTGTGCAGGGAATTGACTAAGAAGTTTGAAACAGTTATGCCTATGGATTTGAAGCAGGCATTGGAGTATTATAAGCAGGAGGAGCCGAAAGGTGAATATGTGTTGGTGATTGAGGGTAAGAGCCGGCAAGAGCTGCGGCAGGAGGCGATTGCGGCATGGGAAGCCATGGGTATAGAAGAGCATATGGCTTATTATGAACGGCAGGGGATGGATAGCAAGTCTGCCATGAAGCAGGTTGCAAAGGATAGAGGTGTGGGAAAACGGGAAATATATGCTTATCTTCATGGAGACGGGCAGGGAATTTCTTGTTGAAAATGGGAAACACAGACAATACTATGAAAAGAGGAACCGGAGGGTAAAATTGGCAGCAGATATTTGTGACAGGTGTGTTAATTATATATATGATGATGAGTGTGAATGCTATTGTTGTATGGTGAATCTGGATGAGGATGAGATGTATCGGTTTCTGTCGGGAACCCGTAGGGAGTGTCCTTATTTTCGTCTGGAGGATGAATATGGTGTGGTGCGGCATCAAATATAGTTGTTTGTGTGGATTGTTTTTAACTTTGGAGGAGTATTATGAAATTTATCAAACAACTGGCAATTATTTTTTGTATTTCTCTCATAGCGGAATTAATGGAGTATTTGATTCCGCTTCCGGTGGCGGCCAGCGTTTATGGGTTGGTGTTGATGCTGGTTGGGCTGATGACCAGACTGATTCCCTTGGAAAAGGTGGAGGGAGCGGCGGATTTTTTGATAGAAATTATGCCCATTTTATTTATCCCCCCTACGGTTAGCATTATGACGAGTTTTGAGGTGCTGAAGCAGCTTTTGATTCCTATTACAGTGATTTCTGTGGTGTCCACGGTGTTGGTTATGGCAGTCACGGGAAGGGTGTCCCAGGGAATTATGAGAAAAAGTCATAAGAAAAGCGGGGGTTCGCAAGGGCAGAGGAAAAAGAATTATAGAAAAAGCGGGGGTTCGCAAAGGTAGAGGTGAAAGAAAAGTGCCAAGATAAATGGCTTTTTGCATAGGATAGAAAGCTGAGGGGAAAGGACGGGAAGAAATCATGGAAACAATCAGGGAGGCGTTGACACAGTCCGTATTTTTTGGAATGGTAATCAGCCTGTTGTGTTATCAAATTGGTCTGGCAGTTCAAAAAAAGACAAAATGGACCATTGCGAATCCGTTGTTGTTGTCTGTGGTCATTATTATAGGGATTTTAATGGTGTTGGACATTGATTATGATGCTTATTATAATGGGGCAAAGTATATTCAGTATTTTCTGACGCCTGCGACAGTCAGCCTGGCAGTTCCGCTTTACAGGCAGTTGCAGTATATCAGGAAGTATCCTGCGGCAGTATTTGGCGGTATTGCGTCAGGGGTGTTGATGGCAATGGGGAGTATTTTCCTGATGGGGTTGGCGTTTGGCCTGACCCATGAGCAGTATGTATCGCTTTTGCCAAAATCCATTACCACTGCAATTGGTATCGGTATCACAGAGAAGATGGGGGGCATGGTGAATGTCACTATTATTGCCATTTGTATCACAGGTGTTCTGGGAAATATTGCGGCGGAGAGTGTCTGCAGGTTGTTCCGGATTCAGGAGCCTGTGGCGAAGGGGCTTGCCATTGGAACGGCTTCCCATGCGTTGGGGACAACAAAGGCAATGGAAATGGGGGAAGTGGAAGGTGCTATGAGCAGCTTGTCTATTGTGGTGGCAGGAATTCTGACGGTGATTACCGTTTCGGTATTTGCTGAGTTTATATAATTTGCAGTAGTTAATAAAAATGTCAAAGATTAGAAATAGTACTGTTTCTTTGTAGCAATGGCAGGACAGCCGCAGGGAACGACAGCGCTGAATTGTTGTTCGTATAAAGTATTTTGTGTTTTGCAAAAACTGTAAAGTCTTTCCGATTAAAATCAAAGGAAAAACTTTACGGTTTCTTGATCTTATAAAATAACTTTCTACATTGTCAGGTGTGATTGCCTTTTGCTAAAGTTTTCTTAAGTGGAAGCTTTTCGTTCATTCTTATAAAATTCATATACCGTCCAACCCAGAGCTTCCATGACACCAGTTGCGACCGCGATTTTTGCGGGAATCGTTGCCGGATAAGCCAGATTCAGCCCTTCAAAAACAGCGAAAGCTGCAGCAGTGCCAACCACTGTCCCAAAGGCACCTGTCGCAAGGGCCTGGGCTGCGGTTTCCTTTGTAAGAGAATGTCCAAACAAAGCAATTTTCACAGTCATCAACGCTTCTTCTGAAGCAAGTGCAAAACCACAAAAATGGTTGATCATGAAGAACTGAACAAAAAGAATTTAAGTGTAAGAACCGTTGCGCAACTATTGCAGACAAATGAGGAAACTGTCAGAAGATGGATTCGTGAAGGAAAACTGCAGGCGGAAATTTCTTCCAAGAAAAAGGGATATACCATTTCTGCCGATCAGTTGGCTGAATTTCTGAAGACCGCTGCGACATGCAGTGCAGTAGGTTATGTAGTGCCGACCTTGTTGGGCAAAGTATTTTCACCTTTTAACACAATAACAGGTGCAGGAATAACTGTAGCAGCTACAGCACTTACATCAATTTGGCAAAAAGACAAAAAGCAGTCCGAAGAAGTCAACATAAATAATGAGTCCTTATCGGATTTTCTGGAACAGCAAGTCAGAAAAACTCTGGAGAAAATAAGCAGCATTGAATCCCAAATGATGGCTGTCAAGGCCAAAGTGGAAGCATATCATTCAGTGATGCAGAAGAATGATTCCCTTGCGGAAACAAATCCTTCCACTTCTCAGGAACCCATGGCAAAATATTTAACCGGACAGATAGAAACACTCCTGCAAAATTACAGTATGATGGAGCAGGAATTGAGAATGGCAGAGGAACAGTTGAAAGCCTACCAGGATAGTATACAGGCATTAGACAGCATAAATTAATAAAGAAGCGAACTTTTGATGAAAAATTTGAAATAAATTGGTAAGCATATTTTGTTCTGTAAGGACAAACAATAACCTCGTACCAAAAATGAAAGGAGAATATGGATATGACCAGTATTTCTGAACTTGATTTGCAGAACCTGCGGCATTTGATTGGCGGCTATGACACAACCCATTGTAAGATGCAGGAGTATGCCAAAGCGGCAACAGACTCTCAGGTGAAGCAGTTTTTTGAAAAAGGTGCAAAATCTGCTATGGACAATAAGCAGCAGCTTATGAAGTTTTTGCAGTAAGGAAAATTGCGCCGGGATGGGACACAGTCTCATGAAACTTGCAGCGCTGCCATATAAAGAATAGCAGATGTTTACAGGCGATTTTACGCCAGGCAGATCGGTTGCATTGATGGCAGATGAGTGATGCTGCAGTTTCCGTATATGAGAGGTATATGGTAATAAATTGAAGGATTGGTAGATCCAAATTTTCAATTGACGCTAAAAAGGGAGTTGAAATATTCTTTTTGGGCGAGAAGGAGGTTATGATATGCAGTTACAGGAAAAGACCATGGTTGCAGACACCCTGGCAGGTATCAATGGTGAGCTGATACGTTATGCCGAGATGATTGCGCAGTCAGAAAATAAAGAATTGAAGCAGACTTTAAAGCAGTTCCGCAATGCCTGTGAGCAGTCCCAGGAGGAATTGTATAATATCGCCAGGGAGAAATCGTATTATGTTCCTGCAAGTAAGGCGACGGATGAAGAGGTTGCCCATGTAAAGCAACTGTTTACGCAGGGAACCCTGTAAGAAACTAAATATTGCATTTATGAAAACCTCAGAGGAGAAATCTTCTGGGGTTTTTGATAGTATCCGCCACCACCAAAAGACGAAAACATACCGAGCGTGATCATTCCATAAAGACAAGGTTAGCCAAAGCAAAGGAACAGGCAAAACAGCCGACACATACACTCTCTAAACTGGCAGTTATGGGTGAAAAGGAAATTGACTGCCGGCTGGAGGCGTTCTACCCTGTGGAAAGGGTTGGAATGGATATATGGGACTTTACACGCTGTCTGGGCATCCTGCTGGACAACGCTGCGGAGGCCGCTTTGGAAACGGAAACGCCTTGGGTGGAGATTGCCCTGTTGTCCCAAAAGGGCAGGCTGTCTCTGCGGGTGTCCAACCCCTACGCCGGAGCTATCGACCCGGATAAAATCTGGAAGGAGGGCTTTTCCACCAAGGGAGCGGGCCGGGGATTGGGACTGCCCGGCTACCAGCGGATTTTGGCGGGCTGTCCCAATGCGGCCGCGTCCACAAGCTGGGCAGACGGCGTGTTCGTCCAGGAATTGACAGTGGAGGAAAAAGCATGATTTCAATCTATCTCTGCGACGATGAGGAAAGTGTCCGCCACCAGCTCAAGACCGCCCCCAAGGCCCACCACGTTTATCTCCATACGTTGGACAGCCGTCTTGATTTCGTGGGCAATCTGGGCGAACTGGAGAGGGAGCGGGCCGGGCGGTTCATCCGGGTCCACCGGGCCTATCTGGCGGCGTGGGATAAAATTGAAGCGGTGGACGGAAAGGAAAATCAGGTTCGGGTGGGAGACAGAACGTGTTTACTGTCCCGAGCTGGAAAGGCAGAATTGAAGAAGAAAATGGGAGGGAGTTTTTGAGGCTCCCTCTTTGTTTTTACCATTCAGGAACGGATTTGTGCCGTCCAGGAAGATTCGCTCACAGCAGGGCCGCATTGTGGTATTCTACTGTTTGCAGGCAGGCGGGATGGGAAAGGAGGGAAACGCTATGGCGAAGGATCGCTTTGTAGAAGTTTACACACAGGGAGTTAACAACGTGGAGAAAATCATCGTGGATACTCAGACGGGTGTGAATTATGTGCTGGCCTCGTCCGCGCTGACCACAGGCTGCGGCATGAGCGTCCTGGTGGACGCAGACGGCAAGCCCATCGTCACCCCCATGAGTTAAACTGTTCCGGTAAATATGGCATAACATCGGCTTCGTCCCGCCCGCCTGCACCAAAAACGAACTTCAATGATTTATGCTGACGTTCACTGAAACTTGCCAGGTAACCTGACTCACGAGCGGAGGGTTCCTGGGACATCGTGGCAAATTTCATCGCTCGTGAGTATAGGAGGTATACAACCATGGCAAGAGAAGAAAAAATTTGGGAATATGCCCGGCAGGCTGGATATGAGCCGCTGGAGGACCGCTGCATCATCGTCAAGTACGCTCCGGAAAATCTGAGCGAAAAAATTACGGCATTTTTTAACTGGGAGTTTTATGTCCTCCAAATGTGCAGGCATGAGGTGATACTGCTCCCCTTCGACCCTACATGGACCAGCTTGCGCAAAGACGTATCCCTGGTGCTGCCTTATGAGGAGATTCGGCTGGTCAACCTGGCTGATGACCTGCTCAACACCGTCATCACCATCCATACCAAGGAGGATGACATCCGCCTGACTACTCAGCAGGCGGCGCTGAGCGATTGGCGGAGTTCCGGTATCAATGCCACTCAATATGCCGGGGGCTTCAAAAACTGGCACAAGGAAAATCTTGGCGAGACGCTGAAGGCACTGACTGAGTTAGGAAAAAGAGTGTGACACAAGTTTTGATTTGTCTAAGACAAGCTTGAGTGGACGGAAAATTTGCTGCTTTGCAAGCAAGGCATTTAGGATATGGGGTTAAAAAAGGCACTTTCCGGCTACCCGACCAGACATTATATTTCTCTATCGGGGATTATGGTAGCATATGGAGTCATTTATATGAAGGACTGGAATAGAAAGCAGAATGTTTATATGCTGTTTTGGAACCGAGTATAAATGTATCAAATGCGGGTATTCCTATTGGGAATTTCATTATTGGAGCAAATGGGGGGATGGCAGTAACCATCCTCCATTTTTTGTAATATGCAAAAAATGTATTTTCACGATCATAGCCTATGTTAAGGTGAAAGTGCAAAATGGACTGATGAAAATATGCTTTATGGTAAATGGCTTGTATATTGTTGCGGCGCTTACTATGATATGTGCGAGTACGCAGGTTCAGCAGTTATTCAGTTAAGAGCGAGGGGTTTGCGTTCAAAGTATTGACGGAAAGGATTTTGCGGATGTTTTGTATACTGCCAAGGTTTAAAGTAACATTGATGTTCATAGAATGATAATAGAATTGGATAATAAGAAGGGAACAGGATTATGGCATTTTTGGAAAAAGTGGGCGGAACCTTGGCGGCCAAGGGCAGAGAGGTGGCTGATAAGGCCAAAGAAATGGCGGAAGTGAATCGGCTGAATGGTCAGATTCATTCGCAGACAAATACTGCGGAAAAAATCTATGCGGAAATCGGCAAGATGGTATGTGAGAATCGGGAGAATTGGGGGCAGTTGGACATCACAGGGCAGTTGGAGCAGTTGGATTCTATTCAGGTGGAGATAGAACGTCTGCAAGAGGAAATACTCCAAGTCAAAGGAATCAGGAAATGTGAAAATTGTGGAGCAGCAATTGATATGAGGCTGTCATACTGTCCTGAATGCGGGGTGACAATTGCAGCGGAGACATCAGAGACAGAGGCGGAAGGGCAGCAGAGCCAGGAAGGGGGGAAAGGACAGAAAGAGCAGCAGGGCCAGGAAGGGGTGAAAGGACAGAAAGAGCTACAGGGCCAGGAAGGTTTGCAAGGACATAAAGGA
>CAMWLE010000058.1 GCA_947175015.1 uncultured bacterium | reverse complement strand
TCGCTGCATTTGCGATTTCTGTGCATCAGTTACTGGTCACGGAGTGAACAGTAATTCAGCCGCAAAACATGTCACTATAGCTATCCTTCCACTACATCCCCTGAATGCTTACTATACTATAATATACCATATCAGATCTTTTGTAGAAGTCTCAATTAGTTCATCAGTTAATACCCGTAAGTTATAGCCTGTCTGAACTCCTTCACCATTCCTTTACTCTTGCCTTTGACATTGGTTCAATAACACTGTGAGCTGTTCATCAGATAACATTCTTCTCTTATGAAGCTCTTTATAAATACCTCTTTTCAGCACCCTTTGAAACGCCTGCTGCGAAGCAGCCGAAAGCAAAGGTATTGCAGATATCTTATTCTCTTTCCCCGTACTCTTTTCCACTTCCGGCAAAATAAACAAGCCCTCCTTGCGCTGTTTATTATAGTCTATGTACACTCTCCGGCCGGTATTCAGGCACTGCTTAGAATACATTTTGCCTTTTGTTCTTCTGCACAAGTACAAAATGTATTTTTCAGAATTGTATTCCTGATGAAAATAGATTATAATAATGCTGACAACGCAGTATGGATGGAGGAAATAAACATGGAAAAACCATTAAAAATGAAACAGCTATTCATGCCAAACCCTAATCTGGATAATACATATACCGATTACCAAAAGAAATTACAGCCCAAAATGGATTTTAAGCCGGCAACTTTAGAGCAACTTTACACCAAACATAAGGATAATCTCATCGAAACCACCATAAAGGAATGTATACAATATTTAGACGATGAAGCCTGGTTGGAAGAAGATACCTTTCCCCGTGTACAGGAGCTGACTGGTGAATGGTATTTGGCTTCTGTTTATATGCGGGAAACTGACGGAAACATCAGATTGAGTTTATATCTTCATTTCTTAGGTTATTATCCAAAGGGATGTGCAAGAGAAGAAATAGATGATTACCTGGGAATGCAAGCATGGTTTGATTATGACCCGGCCCAGGACGCATTTATGTTTGACTGTTTTGATACAGATTCCATATAGTGAATTTTTTTAATTTAAGGAGGTATACAACTATGGGTACTTTTGACCACTTTCAGAAACAAGACAACACTCCCAAATCCAAAACGGAGATACCTGCCGCTCCTCCGCTGAAAGATTTTCATCCCTACGACACCGGACTGTCTCAGACCATTCTGGCTTTGTCTGAGGAATTCAGCGAGAAGACCACCCCCACCCGCAAACTTTGTAACCGAACTCAATTCATCGCTTTGCTTGCAGGCATCTCTGCCCTGCGCAAAACTCCCGGCATCCCCGGCCCCACCCAGTCCGGCCCGAACTATTTCACTACCCTGCCCCGGTGCGCCTCCCCGGAGACAGCGGCTGAATGCCGCGCCCACTTGGAAAAAGTCTTCGGCATCACAGACAGGCAAACCTTGCTGGAATTTTGTAAGAAAGAAATTTGTTGTCATCATCAATATCTGGACTTCGTGGGCTTCTGGGAGAATCATCCGCCCTTTGATATAGCTCAGCTAAACAAGAATGCTCTGGATTTTTTTCAGGTCGCCCGGAACTTCTCCGCCCAGTTCTACACAATCGTAGGACACAAAGGCTATTTGGCCTGGGACATCAGTGAGTGTATGGGACACTTGCGGGCTGGCTATGCCTGCGGCCTGCTGACATGGGATGAGTTAAGCGAAATGGCGGAGGGATGGATTATCCAGGCACAGACTTTCCAAAACTGGGCAGATTTCGCTGTCAGCCTGGTGTGCGGCGAGCTATATTGGGACTTCCGTCATGGCTCCAAGCTGCCCGAGCTAAACAAGGGATTGAACTTGTGGGTACAACTGATTCGCATCCTGCTGGACAACGACACCGCCTGGGGCAGCGGCATGTGGTACGATCCAACAACGGAGACAACTGAACGGGAGCAATAACAGTATGAAACCAGGTACTTCTATGAAAACAGATACGCCCGCAGAAAAAAGGATTCCCACAGAAAACAAGGCACCCGCAGAAAACAAGACACCCGCAGAAAACGAACATATCCCTGACAGAAAACACGCCCTGATTACCGGCTCCTCCAGAGGAATCGGAAAAGCAACCGCGGAAGTATTTGCCAGAAATGGTTATGACCTGACACTCACCTGCCGTAATTCCATAAAGGAACTTGAAACGCTGGCCAATCATCTTCGCTCTTCTTATGGAATTTCCTGTCTGCCCCTTCAGGCAGATATGGGAAGCGAAGCAGATGTCATTGGCGTTTTTTCCTCCATCAATTACTTGGATGTGTTGGTGAACAATGCCGGCATATCCCATTTGGGACTGTTGACAGACATGACTGCCCACCAGTGGCACAGGGTCATGGCTGTCAACCTGGATTCCTGCTTTTACACCTGCCGGGCCGCCATTCCCCTTATGTTGCAAAAGCATAGCGGCAGCATCATCAATGTTTCCTCCGTATGGGGGATACAGGGTGCCTCCATGGAAGTCGCCTACTCTGCTTCCAAAGGCGGCATGAATGCCTTTACAAAAGCGCTGGCCAAAGAACTGGCTCCCAGCAACATACAGGTCAATGCCATCGCCTGCGGTGTAATCGATACCGAAATGAATGCCTGTCTGTCCGAGGAAGAACGAACAATACTAAGAGACGAAATACCTGCGGACAGATTTGGCCGCCCTTCTGAAGCCGCAGACCTGATCTTCCAGATATCCCAGTCCCCCTCCTATATGACCGGTCAAATCATCACTTTGGACGGTGGATGGTATTAGCTGCCATCAAATCTGCGAACCGTAACCCCACCAGCATACTATATAAATATATGCGCAAACCTCTTTTATTAGATTGCAGATACCAATTGTAATATGATATAATGTTAGAAGTACTTCCAAATTTGGGTTGGATGCAAAAGAGGGATACTTTTACCCCTCTTATGGAAATAGGCAAGAGGTATCAGTATGGAAAGTAATAAACAAAAGGTAAGCAACGGATATCTTGTGACAGAACAAGACAGCACTGGCCAAACACGAATTCTGTATGCGGACAACGGCGCATGTATGATTACAGGTTTCGACCTGGACACATTGTTGGCAGCAGACCCCACACAGGTAATAAATCATTTGCCCGCCGTACAGGTAACGCTTGATTCTAACCATGTACTCTGGGTGTTGAACACTGAAAGCCACACAGACAGCGAAGCAAACCATATACCGGAACCGGACAACACAGAATTGCTCCGGCAAAATGCCGTTTTAGAAGCTGCCCTGCTGGAGGCAGAAGAAACCAATAAGGCCAAAAGCCGTTTTCTGTCCAATATGTCCCATGACATCCGTACTCCCATGAATGCCATCGTGGGTATGGCATCCATAGGTTTATCCCACATTGATGAGAAATCACGCGTTCAGGACTGCCTGAATAAAATCCGAACAGCCTCTTCCCATCTGATGAGCCTGGTAAATGATGTTCTGGACATGTCAAGAATCGACAGTGATCGTATGACCCTGAGCGAAGAGGAATTCTCTCTTGCCGATTTGATACATGATATCTCGGTGATTGTTCGTCCGCAAGCTGCCCAGAAGAATCAGAATCTTCAGATAGACATTGGAATGATTCATGAGGAATGTCTGCTTGGCGATCCTCTGCGACTGCGGCAGATTCTAGTGAATATTATAGGAAACGCGGTGAAATATACACAGGCGGGCGGTGAAATCCAAGTGCGATTTGCTCAAAAATCCGCACCTGATTTCAAATCAGAGCAACTTGTGAGTCCATCCGCTCAGCATTCAGAGACAGCGGACAAAGTATGGCTGGATTTCCAATGTGAAGATAATGGTATGGGCATGAGCCCTGAATTCCTGCAAAGAATTTTTGTGCCCTTTGAAAGAGTACAGAATGCCGCCACCAGCAAAATTGAGGGAACCGGCCTTGGCATGTCCATTGTCAAGAATCTGGTGGATCGGATGCAAGGGGAAATTATTGTGAAAAGCGAAGAAGGCGTCGGAAGCTGCTTTTCTGTGGAACTTCCTTTTACCATAGCGCCGCAGAATCAGAAACCTCTCGCACTGCCCCATGGTGCGTCCATACTGATTGCGGACAGCAGAACAGCGCAGGCGGAACAAATGGCAGCCTACCTGCAAGACGGCGGCTTAATCCCCATACATATGGAATCCGGCATGAAAGCAGTCACCTGGCTGACAGAGGCACAATACGAGAACCATATGCCCTGTGCCCTGCTCCTTGGGCAGGATCTAACGGATATGCCCGTATTGGATCTGGCCGCCCATATACGCCAGTTGGCCGGCCGGGAATTTCCTATTCTTCTGGTATCGGAAGAAGATTGGACTCAATTAGAATATCGTGCTACCAAGGCAGGTGTCAATGCCTTTGTACCCTGCCCCCTGTTCAAAAGCAAGCTCCTGACCACCTTATCCGAGCTGACATACAGCGGCCATAACAGTGATGACACCTACACGAATCGCAACAGGGATCTTGGCGGCTATCGCCTTCTTCTGGTGGAAGATATTGAACTGAACCAGGAAATTGTCGTGGAGTTGCTATCCGTAACCGGTATCCAGGTAGAAGTGGCTGACAATGGCGCTGATGCAGTGAACAAGTTCCTAAATTCCCCGGAAGGGTATTATGACCTGATTTTTATGGATATACAGATGCCTGTCATGAATGGTTATGAAGCCACAAAGCAAATCCGGAAGCTGAACAGAGCCGATGCAGCCAATGTCTGGATCGTAGCCATGACCGCCAATGCCTTTGTCGAGGATATTCGACTGGCCAGAGAAGCCGGGATGAATGAACACATCTCCAAACCTGTGGATCCCGATTGTCTGCAAGAGATTTTATACAGACAGCTTACCTGACGGTTATCCATCAGCCAGGGACGATACCATACATTTGAAATTACATTTCCCCAGAAAAGACGGTAAAAACAATGCAGCCATATCAGGAAGAATATATTGCCAATATGAAAGAGATTGCCGGCCTTACAGCACGAAAAAAAGCAGGCAATCTCACCTTTGAAGCATTTGAATCAGAATACCTGCAATCCAGAGAACAATTGGAACTGAAGATAAAACGCAACATGAAACTATTGCGGGATCAATTGTTCCCTGCATTAGATCACCTGTTGGAAACAACACCGGAAATCCTGAAGGAATTGCAGGATTTTGCCGGCAAACTGTTACATGGTCAGTCCACTACAGATTCCGGTTTGTTCTGTCTGATCCATCAGGCCCTATTAAACCTGGCCAGACTGACAAAAGATAAAAACAGTATCATCCGGGAATTGTATTGGCTTGGCATCGGACGCCACAATCAATGCAATAAAGTAATGGGACTGGAATTTGCCCTAATTGAAAATTATATCTCTGCCATGCGGCTGTGTTTCATGGAATCTGCTGCATATTTGAAATATTATGATGAGATAGAGGATTTGGAGACCAGAGGCTATATTCTGCGTTCCCGGGCTAACATTTCTTTAGGACAGTTTAAAAACCCCAGCGAAAAAATCCGTCTGGTAAAACAAACGCTGCAGATTCTACAGGACAAGGACTATCAGGAGAAAGCGCCGGAACTTCCATGGGACAGATACATCTACATGACCCACCAGCAAATGGCCGCCAGCATCTCCTACAGCAAGACCGCCCCCATGACACCCGAAGATATTGCCGACGTCATGGAATCCGTCTACCTTATCTACCAACGCCGGCTCCAGGAGGCATTACTGAAGAACGAAATGCCGCCCATACGGCCTGCATTTAATTATTATGCCATTGAATACTATTGCGGACTGAGCAATTTACAAGAATTACTTTCCAAGATAGAACATCTGATGGATAGCGCTGACCTTTTCGATTTTTCCACAGATAATATGTATGCTCTCATTTCTCTGCCTGCATTTTACTGCCAGTTCCTACAGCAATACCCGGAGCGTATCCCGGAACGGAAGGAATATATCGCCTCTCTCTACCAGAGAATTTTAGACTATATGGATGCCTTTCCTGAGACCTCCGAAAATGATACTTTATTTTTCTATCTCAGGCAGTTGGCACATACATTTGTAGAAACCGAAAATAGTATTTCCTATGGGGACTTTCTCAGAAAAATAATGATGCGCTTTACGCCGGAGACCTATGTGCACTCTTATATGGTCGGCAACGCTGCCGCCGTGTTCAGTCAAATCATCATATCGGAAGAACCAAACTATTTTGATGATATGGCCCATATCAAAACGATACAAGACCTGAAGGAAAAACAGCAAATCATTTCAGACTATGCCATGAAATGCGGCCTCTATCACGATGTGGGCAAGCTTAGTTTTATTGACTTATATTCTCAAACAGCAAGACAATGGCTGGAAGAAGAATATGAATTGGCTCAATTACACACAATAGCCGGCGAATCATTCCTGGACACACGGCCATCCACACATTCCTATGCTGATGCGGCACTGGGACATCATAGCTGGTATGATGGTTCCCATGGATATCCTGACACCTATAAGCGCTTAGAACATCCCAATCGGCAAATGGTGGATATCATTGGATTGATGGACTGGATGGAAAATGTGACCGGTATCAGGCGCCTGTATACAGGTGTGGAGAAGACGTATGACGAAGCAGTAGAAGAAGCCGTCGCCCTGGAAGGCCGAAGATTCTCACCGCTTCTAACCACCAGGCTCCGGGACAGGGAAGTGGCGGAACAAATCAGACAGGCCTTGGCAGATGGTCAAAGAGAAGCATACCACCAATTATATCTGGAAGAAAAACATTCCATGAAGAAAGAACATTCATAATTAAGACATTCATAATAAGAAGGGCATTCATTGCCCTTCCTATATATTTTCTCCCTTTTCGGAAAAGTGTTCCTACTGTAAACTAAGTTTAACATGCGTATCTGGTTTTGCATTTCAGTTGCCCAAGAGACATACAGCCTCTATGCTGTCCGTAAAAGGGAACATATCCACAGCAACACATTTCTCTGCCCGATATCCTTTTTTGACAAGATATTTTAAATCCCTCACCAATGTCTCAGGATTACAGGAGATGTACACAATACGTTTTGGTTTGATTCTCGTTACAGCGTTTAGAAATTCCTCGCTGCTGCCGCTTCTGGGCGGGTCCATAAACAACACATCCAGTTTTTTCCCCTGTTCAGCCATCTCAAGGAGAAATTTCCCCGCATCATTTTGATAGAATTGGATATTGGTTATCTGATTACGTTTTGCATTGTTCACAGCATCACGGACGGCATCTCGATTCAGCTCCACCCCAATGACCTGAGCCGCATGATCACTGGCTATCATACCGATGGTTCCCGTCCCGCAATAAGCATCCAGAACCGTTTCCTGTCCTGTGAGAGCGGCATATTCCATCGCTTTGGCATAGAGCTTTTCTGTCTGCACAGGATTGACCTGATAGAAAGATTTTGGCGAGATACGAAATGTCTTACCGCACAGCTCGTCCTCAATATACCCCTTTCCATAAATCACCTGCTCCTTTTCCCCTAAAATCATGCTGGTATCCCGTTCATTCACATTGACCACTATGGTTGTTATCTCAGGATGGAGTTTCCGCAACGCTTTTATAAAATTATTTTTAGAGGGCATAATTGGTGAGCTTAACACTAAAACCACCATGATCTGTCCCGTCACATGCCCAATGCGAATCAGGACATGACGCAGCAATCCATAGCCTCTATCCTCATCATAAGGGCGGATTTTAAAAGATTTCAAAAGTCCCCGTATGGATACAATGATCTCATCCGCTTTCTGATTCTCAATCAGACAGCTGTCTACAGGAACAATGCGATGACTCTTCTGCTCATAGATACCGGAAATGGCATTATGCCTTCTGTCTTCTCCAAATGCCGCATGTACCTTATTGCGGTAATGGGTGGGGGTATCCATTCCAATCATATGTTCCGGCCTGCAATAAGGTTCCATAAGCTTACGAAATATGGTACTCTTTGCCTGAAGCTGTTCATCATAACTCCTGTTAATCCATTGGCAGCCTCCACATTTTGACGACACAGGACACACTTTTTTCTTTTTCACTTCTTTTGGCTGTATATTCATTGATTCCTCCTTAATCCTGTTGTGGTTTTTCATCATTCAATTCATTCAATTGACACTACCTTCCCGTTCCACATCCATCCTTCCAATGTCAAGAATGCGCCTCCCCTGACAGGCACATTCATAAAATCGGTATTGTTATCTACTATAATACTTTTCGGAAAAAATAGAAATACCTAAGATGAAAATAAGAAGAAAATTTGATTGATTTTAAAAAAAACTATTGCATTTTCTCTTATTATATATTATAATATTTTTTGTTCGACGGGGTGTGGCTTAGTTTGGCTAGAGCGCCGCCTTAGGGAGGCGGAGGTCGCAAGTTCGAATCTTGTCACTCCGATATTGTAAGAGGTTGAGAACCAATGAGAGAATTGGTTTCAACCTCTTTCTTATTATAAAAACCTATTACCAACAGTAATCTCTACCAGCAAATCCAGGAAAAACGCAAGTGCACCTGCTCACTTGCGTTCTTTCTGAAATGCTTCATATCTCTTAGTATTGAGACTATTTCTGCCCGTTTCCGGCCACTTAGTTTCTTCTTGGGGAACCTTTTTTCTTATCCGAATTTTTCTTATCCGAATTCCCCTCCGTTTTCCCTGCCTGGTCGCCCTGACCGGTATCCGACACAGGCGGCCTTCTCTTTTGTATGTTCCTGTTGTTCACACTTTCTTTAAACAAAGCATAGCATGTGGACATTAAGGGAATAAACATCAGCATTCCCGCAATGCCAAACAGACTGCCGCCAACACTGACTGCCATCAATACCCAAATGGACGGCAATCCCACAGAACTTCCCACTACTCTGGGATAAATCAGATTTCCCTCTATCTGCTGCAATACCAGGAATAACACCACAAACCATAATGCCTGCAAAGGGTCATTGATCAGAATCAAAAACGCTCCCACCGCACAACCCACAAAAGCACCAACAATGGGAATCAATGCCATAAATGCGATCAGCACTCCCACCATCAAGGCATAAGGCATCCTGAAAATCGTCATGGAAACCACGAACATAGCTCCTAAAATCACTGCCTCCACACATTGTCCTGTAACAAAACTGCTGAAATTCTTATACAAAAGTCCAAAGACTTCCAACACTTTATTTCCGGCACGCTCAGGCAAATATGCGGAAACAATCCTCCGACCCTGATTCGATAATTTCTCTTTCTGTGCCAGAATATATAATGCAAAAATGAAGGCAATCACCCCGTTGACAACACCTGAAATAATATTGCTTGCCACACTAAATGTAGAATTTAATACATTTCCCATACCATTTTTCATGAAATCAATAATACTCTTCAATATGGAATCCCAATTAATATCAATGGCTTCCAATTTGTTTACCTGCTCTGTCAGAATCGGGTAATCCTTCGCCAGACGATCCAGATCGTCAATCACCTCTTCCGTAAACGCCGGAATCTTCTTCCCTATTTCAGCAGCGGTCGAAGCCACCTGAGGCAGCACTGTTCCCACAACCAGGGAAATAACCAACACTACCAGCACAATTGTAAGAACCATACATATAGGTCTTTTTAATTTGGCGGCCGACTTGCCTTTCCAACGAGCTAACAGCTTCTCTTCCAAAGCCTTCATCGGTATGTTCAAGGCAAATGCAATCGCACCTCCATACAGAAACGGTTTCAGTATGTTGACTACGAAAAATGCTCCAACCAATACCTTATCACTATAGAGAATCACCAGTATCAGAAAAGCCGCCAACACCATCAATCTCCTGATTTGTCTTAATTTTTCTTTACTAAATTCCATTTTAACATCAATACCTTTCCGTACCTGCGGACTATACAGGCACAAAATCATGTGTAAAAGTATTCCTCATTCCCTTCAAAATCAATGAAGCTCCAACAGCCGAACCAGATATTCCCACACGCGGGCGGTAGATGAAATGCTCAATGTTTCCTCCGTGGTATGAATCGCAGTCATATCCGGGCCTATGGATACACAATCCAAATCCTGTATTTTACTGCCCAGAATCCCACATTCCAAGCCTGCGTGGATCGCCTCCACCTTTGGCTCCGTCCCATACATCTCCCGGTACAAAGCAACCATCTTATCACGCAGCGGGGAATTCTTACGATATTTCCACCCTGGATAATCTCCTGTGACAGTATTGCTGCCACCTGCCAGTTTTGTCACAGCACATAACCGGTCAATCAACGCCCTCTTTGCACTCTCAACACTGCTCCTCACGGAAAATTCAACCCGCAATCCACCGTTTTCTTTCAACACATCATTTTCGGCTATCACACAACTGGTTTCCTGACAATTTGCTTTTGCAATCCCATGACACATTTCAAGCTTCAGAATACCCAGGTTCAAAGAAGTCTCCACCAGCCCGGGCATATCAGCGCTCATGGCCTGCACTCCGTTTGGCAGGGCACACAGAAATGCTGCCGCTTTTTCGGTATCCTCCGCCGTCACACAGAAGAAATTCCCTTGCCCGGCTTCTGCTGTCTCTATGACAAATCCCGGGTCTTTCGTGGCAAGCTCTGTTCTGATTTCAGCTTCCACCGTTCGCAGGATTTCCATAAATTTCTCCTGATTCCTTTCCTCGATGACAAGAACTGCCGCCGTCTCTCTGGGAATGGCATTATCCGCCAACCCACCGGCAATTTCCCTGATACATACTGGAACCTGTTCTGTCAATCTCTGTAACAGCCTGCCAAAAAGACAGTTTGCATTACCTCTTTCCTTGTGAATCTCTCCGCCGGAATGTCCTCCCAACAATCCTCCAACGGTCACTTTCATAGCTCTGCCTTCACAATCTGCCATTTTAAGCGGCAGATTGCAATGCACTCTGGCCCCTCCCGCACAACTGGTCAGGAAAATCCCTTCCTCCTCCGAATCCAGATTAATCATACGATTTCCGGTCAGCATGGACAGATCAATCCCTCTGGCGCCATCCATTCCCACTTCTTCATCCACTGTAAGAATGACCTCCAGTTTCGGATGCTGTATGGTATCCGAATCCAACAGCGCCAAAGCATATGCCACTGCAATACCGTCATCACCGCCCAGGCTGGTTCCTTCCGCATACACCTCATCTCCCCGAACAGCTACCCGCAATCCTTCTTTGGCCATATCAATGTCACAATCCGGCTTTTTTACCGCCACCATATCCATATGTCCCTGTAATATCACTGCCGGGTCCTTTTCATATCCAGGTGTTGCTTCTTTCACCAATATGACATTTTTTAATTCATCCTGAATGTGTTTCAGCCCCCGTTCCCTGGCAAACCGCACCAAATAGTCGCTGATTTCCTCCACATTCCCTGAACCATGAGGAATCCTTGTAATCTCCTCAAAAAAGTGAAATACCCGCTTGGGTTCCAAATCAGATAAAACTCCCATGTTCTCCTCCTAATTCAATTGTCGCTTACGACATGTTTCCTATCCGCATATATTTTTCCCTATTATTTTAACCCTTTTTCTGCCCCTTAAAGTGCATCTACTGAAAAAATTGCACAGATACACCTTATTTCTCCTGCATCTCAAATTCGATAAACCGTCCTGTTTGGTTGCCAGAGACATAAATACCTGCACAAGCTCCGGTAAAACGCTTTCCCTTTTTCAACCCTTCACTGCTTAAGTAACGAGTATCCTTACATACCATTGCCTGCTTCCAATCCTGCCCCGGCAGTCTGTAATAACAAATTCGCTCCAAATGCCTTGTCACAATTCGCAATTCCACCCCTGTCTCTTCATTCTTCAATGTGTCATCAAAAGCCTGAAACACTTCCGTCACATAATGATCGTCCACGTATTCCGCCGCCAGAATCCCTGTCTTTCCTTCCTTTACGCCTATCCCAAACTTTAAATAACTATTCTCATCATAATAGCAGGTCAGCCCCATATCCCAATTTTCTTTATGGATACTTGCTTTCTCTTCTGACAAGTCCCTATCAGCTACCGTTCTCCATACTTTTACTTTACATGAGACTTCAAAACAGAACTCCTTCTGAGATTGCAGCAGTACAGTACTATAATCCAAAGTGTTCAAATCCCGTCCATTGCCATGTATCAAAATCTCTTCCCCATTTGCGCTCCGGTTCGCTATTGAATTTACTTTTTGATTTGCTGCCGAATCTTCTTTCTGGTTCGTTTCCGGATTTACTTCCTGGTTCGTTTCCGGATTTACTTCCTGGTTCGTTTCCGGATTTACTTCCTGGTTTGTTTCCGGATTTGTTCCTTTGCTTATTTCATACACTCCGGGTTGCGTCCCGCGAACCGTGAACCACTCTCCCCAGATACCCTGTTCCGGATCAAATGCAGAACGTCTGGTCTCACCGCTTTGAGCAACACTGTCTATATTTTCTGCCTCCCGAATGAATTCTTTCTTCTGACTGCACGCCTTCTCCTGAAGAGACTTGCTTTGCTGCCCCATATCACCCAAATCAGGTCTCCTCTGCAAATCCGACGGCCCTCTTAAAGAATTCACAACAGGCCACCCATCCGCTGTCCATGTAATAGGGTCCAATGCTGTCTCTCTGCCCAGGATACCACATCCCGCAACTCCGATACGATTACACAGATACACCATGTACCAATCACCGGCCGGTGTATCTACAGGCATACCATGGCCGCTGCACTGCAGCAGTTTCTTCTCATCCCACTGACGCAGGATAGGATTGTAGGGACAGGATTCATAGACACCCATCAGAGATTTAGACCTGGCCACACTGATCCTGTGTCCCCTGCCGGTGCCGCCTTCCGCCATAAACAAATAGTAATAGCCGTCTTTGTATAATATGTGGGGCCCTTCGGAAGCTTTCTTATTATCACCATACCATAACAATCTTGGTTTGGACAGTATCTCCCTCCCATCAGCACTGATCTCGAATATCCTGGCGCCCCTGTTCAACAGCATATAGCGTCTGCCATCCAGATCCGTAAAAATAGAAGGATCGATGCCGTCTTCATCCAAAAATACCGGTTCACAATAAGGGCCTTCCGGCCTGTCAGCACTTGTCACCATCTGCAGCCGCTGAAGTCTGCCTCCTTCATTAAGACGGTAAGTTGCCGTAATATAAAACCTTCCCCTGTCATAAGAAATATCCGGTGCCCAATAACCTCTGCCGCCTTCCAGACCTTTTAACCTTGCCCAATCCGGTCTGGTAATCGCATGACCAATGACTTCCCAGTGAATTAAATCCCTGGAATGAGAGATGGGGATGCAGGGGAAAAACATAAAAGAGGAATTTACCATATAATAATCCTCGCCCACACGCACAATGGACGGATCAGGATGCATTCCCCTGCAGACAGGATTTCTGTAGAGCTCATCCATCGTACATCCCAGCACTTCCTCAAAATAAGCCTTTATTTCACCCTGCCCCAAGGCAATCGCCCTGTCAAGGGATGTCTCTCCGTCCAGATTTGCCTGCGTAATACACAGATTCACTCTCTCCACCAGATATTTCACTAATTCCAGATTGCCGGATTCCACACCATAATGCAATACCGTATTTCCTCTCTTATCCACCAGATTCAGATTAACGATAGCATACTCCACCACATACTTTGCCATCTCCAAATCCCCCTGACGCATAACCTCATGCAATGCCCAGGCTCCGTCCGGTGCTTCTACATCCAGGCCCCTGGGATATTCCACCAAAAATTCTTTTAACCCCCCAAAGTCTCTGTTTTTAATTATTTCAAATATATCTTTCATTTTATTCTCCTATTCAATTGCCCATGCAGCAATTTGTTCCGCACATATCCATTCAGCCCCTAACTTCTGAGATTCACTTCCTGACGCTTAATTCTTGTGCCACAATGGGAGCTGGGACCTGTATGGATATCTGCTGCTTTTTCCAGTTCCGTCCCGCTCTCCTTCAGCTTCTCACTTCCTTGGGGCTCACACCTTTCACTCTCTTAAACGCTCTGCGGAAGGACTGTACACTGTTATATCCCACCGCTTCCGCCACCTCATTAATCATACGCTTCCGATCCTGTAAGAGCTCACAGGCTTTTTCAATGCGCAATTTCTCCAGGAAATCCCCGAAATTCACTCCTGACTGCTCCTTGAAAATGGTGGACAGATAGCTCTCCGATACTCTAAATTCACTGCCTACCCTTGCAAGGCCCATATCAGTTTCACAATAATGGCTGCATATATATTCCTTAATCTCTTCCACCATCTGGCTGCGCTGTTCCTGTTTCATGGCTACATTATCATTGCAGACCTTCCTGCACAACTGCCGCAGTCTGCGGAAATATTCTGCCTGCGGAATTTCCAGCTGTATCAACACTTCGTTCAGCCAAACAGCTTTTTCTATCAACTCATCCTTTTTGCCATCTTCCTCCAACACATCCATTAGTTTCTGATTCAACTTGATAAACTGAGAACGGTGCAGATGCCTGTTCACGCAATTCTCTGTCTCCAGCAATGCCAAAATATCCTTCGCTTCCTGCCACTGACCGGAATGAAGACAATTTTTCAATTTTTCTTCGGCAATCATCGGCAGATAGTATGTATCACTATTGATCAATTCCGTTCTATAACACACCACAGGATTCTGCTGCGTACAGTTTTCCAGCGCAATCCTTGCCTCCTCCATAGAACGCCATATCAACAGAAGATCATAACAGGTTCCACCGATTCCCCAACTGGCCTCAACCTGGCACTCTTTCTGCATCCAATCCCTGACATGATTCACTACATCAAGCACATCCATCTCCATATTATCAATGGAGAATACTGCCGCTAACGAGCCAAAATTACGCTTATAAAACCATACCATACCTCCGCAAAGCTCCCGAAGACGTTTTTTCGTCATCTGAAATAATACCCGGACATCATTCATGGTCTGCTCATCCACAGAGTAGAAATCATTTCCTGCAAACAATTGAATATATACAATCTGATACACCTGATTGTCAACATCGACCCCGGCCTTCAGAGCTGCTGCTTTCAACTGTCTCTCGTTATTGTACTCCGCTTTCAGAAGATCACTGAAAAAGCTTTTCTGCAGGGAAACTTTACTTTCCTCCAATTCCGCCAGAATATCCCTATGCTTTTTTACCACCTCTGACACTGCTGTTCCTAAATTGGTATACTTCTCCGGTTCCGCTCCTTCAGGACTCAACGCCCTTAACGCTTCCTCTACCGGCCTCCCTCGCCGGACAGATTGAATCAGGGATATGACCATTCCGCCCGCAGTCGCCAGAACAACCAGCAAAATTACTGTATTTTTCAGCGTCCTCAGTTCTGACAGGCTTTCCCTCACCGGCAGCGCCAACACATAATACCCTTTCAATTTAGGTGAATGCACACTGATAATACTCAAACCATCCTTTACCAGATAACCATTTTTCAACTCTGTCTCATTCAGTTCAGGAAATTCCTGCTGGTTATCAGAGATCCATAGCCTGTTGCCATCCTTGTCCAAAATTTCTGCCAAATAAGAAAGCTCATTGTTCAAACTACTGTAAAACAACATTTGCTGACAAATGGCATCTCCGTCAATACGAAATACAATTACCCCATCCTTCTCCCCAAACAACTGCCTGGAAAAAGGAAATACATACTCAAAACCGTCTCCCATATACCGGAATCCCGGTGCCATCATGTCCGCTTCCGCCATACTCTCCTTCCACTGCTCATAATCTACATTCCAGGAATTCAAGTATGATTTGAAAACCTCCGGCCGATAATAACTTTTTTCAAACACTACCAAGTCGCTGTTACGAAAATAAATATATGCTTTTTTAGAATCCAGAAGTTCAATGGATTGATAATTCATGTACAGGCTGCATCGTTCCAATGCTCTTACAGCAGTGAGAATGGAATCATATTCTCCTTTTTCCATAGAAGCCATCTCCAGAATATATTCATCATTGGCAATTTGAAGCGCCATACTTTCTATTCCCACCAACTGGTTCTCTATCATGTCAGCACTGCGCTGCAGCATATTGATATGGGTCACCTTCAGATTCTCTTCCACAATGTGAAACGCTGCCTGAAATCCGAAACTAACCACCCACAATGCAAATATCAATGTTATCATATAAGACAGTAGAAACTGTACTACAGAATTTCTGAATACCTTTTTCATCCCAACCCCCCTACATCTACACGTGAATCCGAAATCATCTGCCGTTCAGCTCCTTCAGAACCTGTGCCACATTCAGCTCTTCTGCCACTTTCTTATATGCTTCCACCGCCTCATCCACTGTCATTTCACCCATAACAACCCTTGCAAGAATATTGCTCTTGGACCGTTTCAGGTCAGCATCAATCTGATTCAAAGCAGCGGAGACAGGAATAATTGCAACCTGCTCTGCATACTTATCGGTTACTGCCAGCGAATTTACGACCGCATCCGCCTGTTCCGTTTTCTTATCAGTTACCTCCAAAGGTGAGATTGCCAGCCAGGGGGTAATCCATGCACTTGTTGTCACGGTAGCTGCATCGGCATCAGCCAGATTGGGCAATGGTTTTATCATATCTCCATCCTGCTCCCAATGAACACCTTCCACACCGCTCTGAAACAATACCTGTCCCTCGCCGCCGTCATGCATGTATTCAAAAAAGTATTTGAATATCTGTTCCGCCTTCTCATCGCTTACCTGACTGGAAATGCAATAGCCCCCCGGCGGCGAGAAATAATAAGTTGCTTCCTGAATCGGCTCTATGGGCAGCGCAATGGCACCGGCAATGTTGACTTCAAGTTTTTCCTGAAGTGTGCCTCCCCACTTACCGCTCCAATAGGTGAATACCCCCACCTTTCCTTCATACCATGCGTCACGACAGGTAGATGTAGTGTTCGTAATAATCTGCCTATCCAATAAACCTTCTCTATAAGCATCCTGCATTCTCTGCATTGCTGCCGCCATATCAGGCTGTGCAAAACCATCTATCCACTCACCGTTTACTTTAGCGAATCCAAAATGTGCACCTTGATAGAATTCAGGCAAATCTCTCTCACTCTCAACACCGGGGGCTGTCAAACCAATCTCACACTCAGGAATCTCAGCTTTAAAACGACGGATCATTTCCAGGAATTCATCATAAGTGGAAGGCGCATCCATACCAAGTCTCTCCAGCCAGTCACCACGCACGTAAGTCACCGCCGCAGATGGAACTTCCTCAGGAACAGCATAAATCTTGCCGTCAATAGCAATCGCCTCCCAGATTGCCGGATCAACCTTATCATAGAAATCAGCATTTTTGACCAGATCTGTCAAATCACGTATGGCTCCCTGAGAAGCATACAGTGCCAGATTCGTACCATTCAAGTCAAATACTTCAGGAATCTCCTTTGATGTAAATGCCAGCCCCAGCTTTATGTAATACTCATTGTTAGAAATGAACTGATGGTCAAGATGAATTCCGGTGAATTTCTCAAATTCCGCAAACCACTCCTCTGCACCATTTCCTTCATTCAAACCATCATGCGTCCACCATGAAATAGAGAAGGGTTTCTCAATGATCTTATCCTCAGAAGCGCTATTTCCCTGACCGGCACTTGCATTTGTTCCAGAAGAACTTTCATTACCTGTGGAAGAATCGGGAGCGTTATCATGATTACTACAGGCAACCTCTCCCAATACCACACAGGCGCCAAGGACTGCTGCCAACAATCTCTTTGTCATTTTGCTTTTCATACTTCCTCCTCTTTACAATATCCTTAACCCTTTACAACACCTACTGTTACACCATTCGTAAAGTGCTTTTGGCCAAAGGGATTTTCCTGCCCCGTTTTCTGCAGCCATGGACGCCAGAAACGTAACAGTCCCCTATAAGCCCGTCAAGCAAATTGTATAAAAAGCCCGCATCACTGCGAACTTTTTAAGTATCCCCCTTATACCATTCACTGCCGATTCGTTCCATTCTGCCATTCCGTTACGAACATCCCGTTTTTCGTTACGGGATTTTCTTCCGTTTTCTTAATGAGCTTTTCTTCTGGTTTTTCTTTATGAGTTACTCTTCCAGCTTTTCTTTATGAGCTTTTTCCGGTTTTTTATGAGTTTCTCTTCCGCTTACTTAATGAGCTTTTCTTCTGGTTTTACTTTATGAGCTTTTCCTCCGACTTTCTGATGAGGCTCTTCCGACATTTTACGCTTCGTCCTCTTCTGCCGGAGGCGCGGGCACTGCTGATACCTGGTGCAGCAATTCCAAAATTCCCTTTTTCTCTTCCCTCTTTAAATAAGCAATTGTGACCAGATAAAGGGACTGTCCGGTAATCACTTCACATTCTATCATGTAATATCTATCACTCTTTTTCCCGTACACCCTCCATCCATAGCGCATACGCCCATTGGGAATCTCAAATTCCTCAATGTCTCTGACTCCCTTCAAATCCTTGACAAACCCTGCTGCTCCTTCTCTCCTGCGGAAAGAACTTACCCGCCACACAGGGCTATCTACAGAGTCGTCACACCATAAGTCGGCACCACCGCCACCTCCATCGTCTTCCCACTCATACAGATAAGATCCCGGCAACGTCAGCCGAAGACATCCAATGGCTTCCACCACTGATTTTTTACGATATCCCACAGGAAATTCATAAGAAAGCGATGCAACCTCGCCCTGTATCACTGGTGTTCTGCCATGCAGTCTGCACACCTCCTTGTATGTCTCATAAGGAATGGGCAGTTGGGCATCCATTTCATATGCTCTCTCCAGGTCATCCAAAATGCTCCCATTAATCTCCCGATCCCTCTCACTGCGGGAAGAAGGTGCAAAATAGCAACTTACCCATAGTTCATGCAATGCCCTGTTGCGATAGAACAACGCATCTCTTTCCTCGTTTTTCCACAAGAAAAATCTCTCTGCCAGCGCTTCCACACCCTGTTGTTCCAATATTCCCTTCAGAGTCTCCAAAGTATAACGTCCCAGAGGCATCACCACTGTCCGCTCCACCTTCTCCGGCTTATACAAGTCCATATCCCAACATAGACATATTTGATCGCTGTCATCTTCTGAGAATAGCTTCTGACATATTCCAAGTATCTGTGTCATCCAGGGATAGAAATGCTCCCTTTTCATCCTTTCAAAATCCCGATGACTGTAATAATCGGTCTCATCATCCACCATCATGTTTTCTATTCCAAGAGCGTCTATCACTTCCAATGCTGCCTTGTGGAATCCCGCTCCCACCTGTGATGTCTGGCATTCAGCCTCCACCCGCCATTGTCCTGGCTTCTCTTCATCCTGGCTCCATACAATATCAAGATCACCCCTGGGGCAAAGCTGTATACGAATTCCTTCTTTGGCCACCCCAATTCTGTACCCCATCTTCTCTGTTATGTTACAAGCTATTTCAATTATTTTCTCTACCTTATTTACATTACCGGTCACATAAAATCCAACGCTCATATGTTACAATTCCTTATCTCAGATTCAAATTCTCCCATGTACGTCCAGTGGCTCATGCCGACAAATCTCTGCCTGCCCAACATATGTCCACAAATTGTTCCATGAAATATATTCCCCCTTGAACCTCTGTTATAAAACAACTCTCTCAAAATCAGACGCAGGATGCTTACATAAAGGACAAATAAAATCTGCCGGAAGTTCTTCCCCTTCATATATATAACCGCAAACCTTACACCGCCATACTACTTTACCGGATGTTCCTGACTGAGCGGGCTTAGGTTTTATTTCGGACTGATAATATGAATAGGTAGCTGACGGGATATCGGACAGCAACTCCATATCATCTACAGAAGCGATAAACAAGGTATGGCTTCCCAGATCAATGGCCTGTTCCACCGCAGCACTGATATAACCGTTGGTCCCTGCGGTCACATAGTAAAGACCGTTTGCGCTGCGTTTCACATTGGCATAATCTGCAAATTTGTCCACTGTGCGCCCCGACTGAAACCCAAAATGACGGAAAAGCTCAAAATCGGCTTTCTCACTTATAATGGAAATATTAAATTTTCCGCTTTTTTGCACCAATTCCTGTGTAAAATTTGCCTTATTCACCGCAATACTGATTCTGTTAGGTTCGGAAGTCACCTGACCTGCCGTGTTAATGATACATCCACTCTCCCTGCCTTCAGAAGCAGAGGTAAGAACGAACAGACCATAAGTTAATTGATACATTGTTTTTTTATCCATGCTATTTTTCTCCTATTCCAGTTCCGTCTCTTCACTACCGCACCCATGCTATGGAAGGAAGTTTCATCTGCAAAGTTCGCATCTGAATCTTCCTTCCCGGTGCTTCCGTTCTGAGACTGTTTTCCAGTTCCGTCTCTTCACTACCGCACCCATGTTATGGAAGGAAGCTTCATCTGCAAAGTTCGCATCTGAATCTTCCTTCCCGGTGCTTCCGTTCTGAGACTGTTTTCCAGTTCCGTCTCTTCACTACCGCACCCATGTTATGGAAGGAAGCTTCATCTGCAAAGTTCGCATCTGAATCTTTCTTCCGGGTGCTTCCGTTCCGAGACTGTTTTTCAGTTCCGTCTCTTCACTACCACTCCCACATTTTCATCTGCTGTCAACGTCTTCCTGCATTTTCAAGTCATTGCTGCGCCATCCACACGTAAGACAGACCCCGTCACATAAGAGGCCAGATCACTTGCCAAATACAGATAGGCATTGGCAATATCCTCCGGCTCTCCCGGCCGCCCCAGCGGTATCCCAGCAGATATTCTCTCAACCATTTCCTTGGGCAGCGCCGCCACCATATCTGTATTCGTTACGCCAGGCGCCACCGCGTTGACACGAATCTTATCTTTTGCCAGCTCCCTTGCCAGTGATTTTGTCATGCCATCAACAGCAAATTTGGTAGCCGGATATCCACACCCTGCCGGCTGACCATATTGACTCACCATAGAACTGGTATTGATAATGACCCCGCCGCCCTGCTCCTTCATTATCCTCGCAGCAGCTTGAGAACAGACAAATACCGCTTTCAGATTGACATCCACTATCTTCGTAAATTCCTCCAATGTGTAATCATAGAGGCTGGTTCTGGAAGAGACTCCTGCATTGTTAGCCAAAATATCCAAGCTTCCAAATCTCTCTTTTACCAAAGCAAAGGTTTTTGCCACATCATCCGGAGCACAGAGATCGGGCCAGATTCCCATGATACGCCCTTCATACTCTGCCAGTCCAGCTAACGCCTTATCCACTGTTTCCTGACGCGACCCGGCTACCGCAACGTTTGCTCCATTCTCCAGATACTTTTTCACTATGGCGAAACCAATTCCTCGGGTTCCGCCAGTCACAACAGCAGTTTTGTTCTTTAACATAGTATCTCCTTTCTTGTTTCTCATATTATCATTATTGCCTTTTTACTGTTGATTCAATCTAACACCTCTACTTTGCAGAATTGTCCCTTCTTCTTTCTGTTATAACTGATTCCCGCTGTCAGAATTTACTCTGTGTATCTGAACTTTTCCCTTACTTTTCCTTTGAAGCACATAATATCAGTGTACCATAATTTTTGATATATGACCATACTATCATACAAAAATATCACAGTTTTTTCCGGTTATACATTGTCTTCTGATGATGTCCTTGA
>CAMWLE010000057.1 GCA_947175015.1 uncultured bacterium | reverse complement strand
GCCAGAAATTTATCCTCTGAGTCAGGGTGTCTACGGGAGAATGCGGAACTGGAATCAAAAACAGCATTCACCCGTAGACGCCCGGATGAATTTATGGACGCATGAATTAAGCGGCCAGAAATTTATCCTCTGAGTCAGGGTGTCTACGGGAGAATGCGGAACTGGAATAGGAGGAATCATGGAAAAGGCATCTGCGAAAAAATATGAAATTGATATGTGTAATGGCCCGTTGCTGGGTAAAATTCTGATATTTTATATCCCGTTGATGTTGTCAGGAATTTTGCAGTTATTGTTTAATGCGGCAGATATTGTTGTGGTAGGGCGTTTTGCAGGGAATGAATCACTTGCTGCGGTAGGGTCTACCAGTTCCCTGACCAATCTGATCGTCAATCTCTTTATCGGATTATCGGTGGGGGCAAATGTGCTTGTGGCAAGGTATTATGGAGCAAATCAGAAGGATGAGCTGAAGGAAATGGTGCAAACTACTGTGGCAACTGCTTTTATCAGTGGTGTTGTATTGATTTTTGTGGGATTTTTGGTTTCTCGTCCTGCGCTTATGTGGATGGGAACACCAGAAGATGTGATTGCGCATTCGGTTTTGTACATGAGGATTTATTTCGGCGGTATGCCGTTTATGATGGTTTATAATTTCGGCAGTGCGGTTCTCCGGGCTGTGGGAGATACCAAACGGCCGCTTTATTATCTGCTGATTGCGGGTGTGGTCAATGTGGTTCTGAATCTGATTTTTGTCATTGTGTTTTCTATGGGAGTGGCAGGTGTGGCTACGGCAACCGTGGCCTCACAAGCCATATCTGCTGTGCTGGTAGTGAGGTGTCTGATTCAGTCTGACAGCGTTTACCGCCTGGAAATGAAGGGAATTCGTATTGCGCCGGACAAGCTTATAAAAATGGTGAAAATCGGTATCCCAGCCGGAATGCAGGGCGCCTTGTTCTCCATATCCAATGTGCTGATTCAATCTTCGGTGAACAGCTTTGGCTCCATTGCCATGGCTGGAAATACTGCAGCCAGCAATATAGAGGGATTTGTCTATACGGCTATGAATGCCTTTCATCAGGCTTCTATCAGCTTTTGCGGACAGAACTATGGTGCATTAAAATACAAAAGAATAGGGAAGGTATTGCTGATTTGTGAGGTATCGGTGATTATAGTAGGTGCGGTCTTGGGAAGTGCGGCTTACTTCTTTGCAGGGTCGCTTTTACGTATTTATTCTATTGATCAAAGGGTAATTCAATATGGCATTCTGCGAATGAGTTATATCTGCGTAACCTATTTCCTCTGTGGTATGATGGATGTGATTGTAGGTGCTTTGCGTGGCATGGGATATGCGATTATGCCCATGCTGGTATCATTGACAGGGGCATGTCTGTTTAGAGTGATATGGATATATACCATATTTCAAAGTTATCGGACGCTGGAATGCCTTTACATTTCTTATCCCATTAGCTGGGCATTGACATTTTTGGTACATTTGGTGTGTTTTGCAGTGGTGTACCGGAAATTATTAAAAACAGCTTGAAACATATGTTCGGATATGCTATACTGAATTTAACAGTTGAATTTCAAAAGATATGTGTTTCGGCGCATGAAAGGTATATATAAGAAATGAGGAATGGATATGATTGCATACGTAAATGGTATGATCGATGATATTTCGGAAGATAATGTGGTGTTAGACGTGGGGGGGATCGGATACAATGTAAAGATATCGGCATCCACGGCTGAGAAGCTTCCTGGGGTCGGAAAACAGGCGAAGCTTTATACCTATACAAGTGTACGAGAGGATGCAATACAATTATTTGGTTTTTTGACACGTGATGACTTGGATATTTTTAGAAAATGTATCTCGGTCAGTGGAATTGGTCCCAAGGGTGGTTTGGCAATTCTGTCAGTGTTGGATGCGGATTCTCTGCGGTTTGCCATTATGACCGGGGATGCGAAAGCGATTTCCAAAGCGCCTGGAATTGGAACGAAGACAGCAGAACGTTTAATTCTGGAACTTAAAGGAAAAGTGCAAATGAAGGATACCCGGATAGGACAGGAGATAGTCGGCAGTGAGGCTGAAGGCGGTATTGGGGATAATGTTCAGAAGAGGGAAGCTGTGGAGGCGCTGGTTTCTTTGGGGTATGGACGTGCAGAAGCTGTGAAGGCTGTCAATGCTGTGGAAGGGATTGAGGAGATGGATTCTGGCGCGGCGCTTAAGGCGGCATTGAAGAAAATGTTTTGATTAGGTATGATTATGGCAATGTATATGCAGTGATTGCACTGAAAAATCTTACATAGATATGTGGGTGGTGACGGTACTGTGCTTTATAATGCTCACAGAATGGAGAAAGGAAGGAACTGTGTTTTTATAATGTCCAAAGATGGACTTGGCAACAGTTCAGATATTGCATTTAATGATGCAGCCTGAACACATAACATGGAAAGTTTGCAAAGAATAGGAAATCAATATGCCCAAGAGAATGATAGAGACAAATATTACGGAAGAAGACAGCAAAATAGAAGGTTCTCTGCGGCCGCAGAAATTGGATGACTATATTGGTCAGTCTAAGGTGAAGGAGAATTTGAAGATTTATATAGAAGCCGCAAAGCAGAGGGAAGATGCTTTGGATCATGTGCTTTTTTATGGTCCGCCCGGACTTGGTAAGACTACGCTTGCAGGTATTATTGCCAATGAAATGGGAGTTCATTTGAAAGTTACCAGTGGACCTGCCATTGAAAAGCCCGGAGAAATGGCGGCAATTCTGAATAATTTGGAAGAGGGAGATTTGCTTTTTGTAGATGAGATTCATCGGCTGAACCGTCAGGTGGAAGAGGTACTTTATCCTGCTATGGAAGATTATTGTATAGACATTATGATAGGGAAAGGGTCGACAGCCCGTTCGGTGCGTTTGGATTTACCTCGTTTTACTTTGGTGGGTGCCACTACCAGAGCGGGGCTTTTGACCGCACCGCTGAGGGATCGCTTTGGCATGATTTATCATATGGATTTCTATACCATAGAGGAACTGCAGATGATTATTCTACACTCAGCCAGAGTTCTGGCAGTGGAGATTGAGCCGGAGGGTGCATTGGAGATGGCCAGGAGAAGCAGAGGAACACCCCGGCTTGCCAATCGAATTCTAAAAAGAGTTCGGGATTTCGCGCAGGTCAAATATGATGGTATTATTACGGAACAGGTGGCAAGAACCGCATTAGATTTGATGGATGTGGATAAATTGGGTTTGGATTACATTGACCGCAATCTGCTGTTGACCATGATTGAGAAGTTTGATGGAGGGCCTGTTGGGTTGGATACACTTGCTGCTGCCATTGGTGAGGATTCGGGAACCATTGAGGATGTATATGAACCATATCTGATTCAAAATGGATTTATCAACCGGACACCCAGGGGCAGAGTGGCTACGGAGCTGGCCTATCAGCATTTGGGATGCGGGGTGTTTGCGAGGAAGTAAAGGGTGTTCTAAATGACTGCCTGAATATAGGGACGCAGGAGGTGTTTTCACCCGGATTGGCGCTGCAGCGAAATAATGGGAATAGTTATGGCAGAGTATGAAGTTGAAGGAGAAAAACAGATGGAAAAAGCGATTGCAATAGAAACCTGCCTGGGTGTTCTTCGTGGTCGGGATTGTATCTTTTTAGACAGAGTAGAACAGGACAATAGAGGAAATCTTACTTTCTCCGGAGAAATAAATGGAGATTTAGCATCCAGGCATAAGGAAAGCAAAGGCCTGCAAGAGATAAAGTGGTTTCCTTACACACTTACTTTTCAGCATGTAATTGCCTGCTTTTCCTGTGAGCTGGATACATATGAGAATTTTATTGGAAACAGTGGTTTGGAAGGCAGTGATTTCGATTTGATTGAAAATAGCAAGTGGTTGGAATCAATGCCAGTGCGAAAAGATTTAAAAAAAGATGGGTACAAACATTATCGGGTATTCACATATGATATTGTATACAACATTATTGCAGGTTCATATAAACTGGAAATTGATACATAGACATAATCAGTTTATGAATCTCAATATTGATTATTATACATTGGGAACACTGTTCCAAAAAGGGAGATTATATGGGTAAGGCATTGGGAATCGTGGGTGGCGGGGCAGCCGGAATGATGGCAGCAATTACGGCTGCCAGGCAGGGTGCAAATGTTACATTGATCGAAGGAAACGATCGGTTGGGCAGAAAATTATTATCAACAGGCAACGGGAAGTGTAATCTTGGCAATGAAAAATTGGGCATAGATAAATACTATACCGGTCAACCAAAGCTTTTGGAAAAGTGTCTGGAACGTTTTGGAACGTCAGATACAGTAGCTTTTTTCAAAAGCGTTGGCTTGATGGTTAAAAGTAAAAACGGATATCTCTATCCGACTGGTGAGCAGGCAGCGATTGTGCAGGATGTACTGCGCTATGAGGTGAGAGAACTGGGGATAAATGTAGTTACAGATTGCAAAATTACGAAAATCACAAGAGAGCATCGCAGGGAACAAATCCATGTGCAAGGGAGTGGGAAGGACTTTTGGTTTGACTGCGTGATACTTGCCTGTGGCAGTCAGGCGGCACCAAAGACGGGGTCTGACGGAAGTGGATATCAGTTGGCCAGGCAGTTGGGGCATAGTCTGAATCCTGTGGTGCCTGCGCTGGTGCAGCTCAGATGCAGAGAAGATTACTTCAGGGCAGTGGCAGGTGTCAGGGCGGAGGCAAAACTGTCAGTCTATTGTCAGGGTGAATGTATCGCACAGGAACGGGGAGAATTGCAGTTGACGGATTATGGTATCTCAGGAATTCCTGTGTTCCAGTTGAGCCGTATTGTGAATTATCTGCTGTTGGAGAAGGCAGAATATCATGGACAATGTGAGATAGAGAAATGTTCGTCAAGAGAAGTAAGGGCAAAGAAAAGTGCTTTGTCAAGAGAAGCTGGGATAGAGCGAAATTCTTTACCAAGAGAAGTTGTGATAGAAATTGATTTCTTGCCAGAGGATACATTAGAAAATTTGGAGCGATTGGAAGCTGAGAGAGCTCTTTTATATGGACGAAAAACGGTGGAAGAATTTTTTACAGGTATGCTTCATAAAAAGCTGATGCTTTTATTTATAAAATTGGCAGGCCTGAAGTCAGTTGAACTTGTTGCGGCAGTGGATAGGAAGAAATTGCAGCAGGTTTATAAACTATGCAAACAATGGCAGGTGCATGTAATCGGCAGCAATTCCTTTGAATATGCACAAGTATGCGCCGGAGGAGTGCCTTTGGATGAGGTAGCAAATGATCTGGAGTCAAAAAAAGTTCCAGGAGTCTATTTCGCAGGGGAGCTTCTGGATGTGGACGGCAAGTGCGGCGGTTACAATCTTCAATGGGCATGGTGCAGTGGATATTTGGCTGGAAGTGCGGCAGCATCGACTCTCAAGTTGAGAAAGTCAGATGATTGATATCAAAAGATGAGCTATTGGGGGGGCGAAGTGAATGACAGGTATTGAAATATTGTATTGGGTTGAAGAATCAGGGTGAAACATGCGATAGTATGAGTTGAACGATTGGGAATGGAGAGTTTATGCTTAAGTTAAATCAGGTTAGAATCCGGCCGGGGCATTCGGAGGCTGAATTGAGAAAAAGAGCGGCTGATATGCTGCGGATTTCCGTACAGGATATTGTTGGAATGAATATTCTTCGCCAGTCGGTGGATGCCAGAAAAAAGCCGGAAATTTTTTTCAATTATACTTTGGAACTGGATGTGAAGCAGGAAGATAAAGTGCTGAAACGCTGCAAGAGAAAGGAAGTTCAGGTATCTAAAGCGGACAAAATATCCTATTGTTTCCCTAAGCCGGGAAAACAGGTTCAGAAACATCCTGCCGTGATTGTGGGGATGGGGCCTGCAGGTTTGTTCTGTGCTTATTTTCTGGCGTTACATGGATATAGGCCGATTCTTTTGGAGAGAGGGAAATGTGTGGAAGAGAGACAGCGGGATGTGGAGCTGTTTTGGGAGAGCGGCAAATTAAATCCGGCCTCTAATGTACAGTTTGGCGAAGGCGGTGCGGGGGCTTTTTCTGATGGTAAGCTGAACACCCTGGTAAAAGATAAGGATGGCAGAAATGGCGTTATTTTGGAAACGCTTGTGAAGTTTGGCGCAAAGGAAAGTATCTGTTATGAGGCGAAACCCCATATTGGAACGGATGTACTTTGTGATGTTGTAAAGAGGATGAGGGAAGAAATTATCAGGCTCGGCGGTCAGGTACGTTTTGAAAGCCAGGTCACAGAGGTTTGCATTTCTAAAGGACATGTGGCAGGTGTGGTGATTGGCGGTCAGGAACGTCTTGCTTGTGAACAGCTTGTACTGGCAATCGGCCATAGTGCCAGGGACACTTTTTCTATGTTGTATGAAAAGCAGATTCCTATGGAGGCGAAGGCTTTTGCGGTGGGGCTGCGGGTAGAACATCCCCAGGCAATGATCAATGAAAGCCAGTATGCCTGCGCGGAACCGGGAAAGTTGGGTGCGGCACCATATAAGGTTACAGCAAAGGCACAAAATGGCCGGGGTGTTTATTCTTTTTGTATGTGTCCGGGAGGATATGTGGTGAATGCTTCTTCCGAAGAAGGACATACAGCAGTGAATGGTATGAGTTATAGCGGGAGAGGCGGATGTAATGCCAACAGTGCAGTGGTGGTGACGGTGACACCGGAGGAGTTTGGTTCAACACATCCTTTGGCTGGAATTGCATTTCAGAGGCGATTGGAAGAAAAAGCATATGCCATTGGAAATGGAAAGATTCCAGTGCAGCGGTACGGCGATTATAAAGAATGTGTGCGGCGAAATGCCGGTGCAGGAGAGGCGGAATGTCAGGTGGTGACTGAGGGCAGGGAAGCCGGCAATGACGCAGAAGATGAGAAAACGGTGCGAATGGCTGAAAATGGGGAAGCTGAAAATGTTATGAAAGTCAAAAGCGCCGAACAAGTGATTGGCCGCTGTGGGAACAACAGTATGGAAATTGGCCGCTGTGAGGTCAACAGTGGGGAGATTGACATCCAAGGGGGCGATAGCGTTAAGGAAAACGTGAAATCAGGGAATGGGGCAGGAAAACAAGATATGATAATGCCACAGTGCAAGGGAATGTATACATGGGCGGATGTGAGTCAAATTCTTCCCTTAGAATGTAACAAGGCAATTGTGGATGGGATGGAAGTGTTTGGAAAGCAGATTAAGGGTTTTCACAGCCCGGATGTCTGTATGTCTGGAGTGGAGAGCCGAACTTCATCTCCTGTCAGAATCCTTCGTGATGACAGTTTACAGTCGACAATACGAGGATTGTATCCTTGCGGAGAGGGGGCAGGCTATGCGGGCGGAATTCTGTCTGCGGCAATGGATGGTCTGCGGGTGGCAGAAGCCATCGCTGTAGAATATGCAATACAATAAGAAGAGATTATCTCTGGCAGGATACTGAAAATGTTGAAAAAGTGAGTAAGAATTAGAAAAGCAAAAGGGTGGAATTTGAAAATAGGGAAGGGTGGAATTAGAAAAAAGGAAAGACAGAATTAGAAAAAGAAAGATTAAATCAGAGAAAAAGAAAGATTGAATCAAAGAAAAAGAAAGATTAAATCAAAGAATTAAATTAAACAAAAAATAAATCAAAGAAAAAGAAAGGAAAAATTATGAATGTAAATTAAATACGATATATGTTTGAACATAGGCTGCTTCCGCAATGGTTTTTTGAAGAGACGGAGAAACTTGTAGGTCTGGTATTACAAAATAAAGGGATTTTATATCAAATCATTGATGATATTTTTGCAAAGGAAAAAGTAAAGAATCCATATTCTGCTTCGCAGTTTGATATGGAAACTGCGAAGCTTACAGATGAAGTTATGATGTTGAAGCTTACTTTTCCGATGCCTGAAGAGGAACCGCTGTGCTATTGCAGCTATTTGTTTTTTAACAAAGGGTTTGAAAAATTGGGATTCTTCTGTATTGAGAAAGGGAATGCGCTGGGGAATGCGAAAGAAGAACCTTTTGTGTGTGCATGGACGCAGGAGAGGTCTCATGTCAATTATGGCACTTGTACTTTTGAGAATCAAAATGATTTTCTGAGGTGTGCGGATATTTACATGGAAGAGGAGTTTGGGTTAAAGAGGGAAGAGGAATCTTAGAGGTGGATGGATGGTAGATACTATTTTATTTCCATCTGATTTTTTTCATGTGGATAAGGTGGATGAAGATCTTCAAATGGAATATGATGCAGTGATTTCCGGCGGTTTGTTACAGGTGGTGATATTTGGATATAATGAATGGTTTAACGAAGGAAAGTTATTGATAAAAAATACACCAATAGAAAGGAAGAATGCTGTTTATCGTGGCTGGATGATGAAACCGAAGCAATATGAAATGTTTTATGAACAGCTTTTGGAGAAGAATATCAAACTTGTGACGGAGCCGGAAGCTTATGAGTTGATGCACATTTTCCCTAATGTGTATGAGTTTGTAAAGGAAGATACTGCAAAAATGCAGATATATCCTCTCCATGAAAAAATGGATGTGGAAGTATTAAAAGCAGCGTTTCATGCGTTTTTGATAAAGGATTATGTGAAATCGGTCAAGGGAACAGAATTTCCAAAATATTTTGACCAAAATGTGACACAGGCAGAGTTTGATCAATGGATGGAGGTTTTTTATAAATATAGAGGAAATTTGCTCACAGGGGGAATATGCGTCAAGGAATTTCTGCCGTTAAAGTATTATGGTTCCAAGACAAATGAGTACAGGGTATTTTATATTAATCATGAACCGGCGACAGTCAGCAGAAATTCAGGTCAGGCTAATTATGTTCCCGCACCGCCCCGGGAACTCATTGATAAATATAATCATTTGGATAGCCCTTTTTATACGGTAGATTATGGAGAACTTGAGGATGGGTCATGGAGGGTACTGGAAACTGGTGACGGAAGCGTGTCAGGGTTGTCTGAGGGGCAGAATTACCTGCAGTTTTTCAGGGCTTTGTACCAGTGTTTTCTGGACTGATGTTTCCAAATATTTTTATATCTGCATCCATGATTGGGCTGCATGTTATTGACGCGGTATGGAAAATAAAGTATGATAAATAAGGTTCAGTTTATCAAATAAAATAATATGGACGGAAAACATAATGGACAGTTTAAGGGAGCAAATCAAGGATAAAAAAAGGATTGTGGTTAAAATTGGTTCTTCTTCTCTGACACACAGTGAAACAGGGGACATGGACTATATCCGTATGGAGAAACTGGTGAGGGAGCTGAGCAATATCAGAAATCAGGGTAAACAAGTGATTCTGGTGACTTCCGGTGCCATCGCAGCAGGGAAAAATGCCGTAAATTTGAAAGACATTCGTCTGGACAGCCAGGCGGAGTCGCTGGCGGTGAAACAGGCATGTGCGGCGGTAGGGCAGGCAAGATTGATGATGACTTACCAGAAGCTTTTTGCGGAGTACAATCAGGTGGCGGCCCAGATATTGATGACAAAAAATACTATTGTGGATAATCTTAATCGTTATAATGCACATAATACTTTTTCGGAATTGTTGAAAATGGGTGTGATTCCCATTGTGAATGAAAATGATACGGTAGCTACTTATGAAATTGAAATAGGGGACAATGATACATTGTCTGCTATTGTGGCGGCATTGGTGGAGGCAGATCTGCTGATTTTGCTGTCTGATATTGATGGACTGTACACAGATGATCCCAGGACGAACCCGGATGCACAGTTTATTGCGCAGGTGGATGAATTGACAGATGAGTTGATGGGGATGGGAAAGGCCACTACGGGGAGCAGTGTGGGAACCGGGGGCATGAATACAAAATTGGTTGCGGCAAAGATTGCAACTAAGTCCAACACGGACATGGTGATCGCCAACAGCAGAGATATTGGTGTGCTGCACAGGATATTGGCGGGAGAGAAGGAAGGCACCTTGTTTGTAGCCCGTCAGGATGAAAATTTTGATCTGCAGCAGTTTGTCAGTGGGCTGCATATGAAGTAGTCCCACAATAATATATGGTAATGTATTGTAATCCAGCCATGCTGAAGAGCAGATGTGCAAGAGGAGGTAAGGAAGGTACTCTAAATAAGGGAGGATGCTTCAAATAAAGGAAGCTGCCCAAAATAAAAGAAATTATCCAAAATAAAGGAAACGACCTAAAATAAAGAAAGTTATATTATGATGGAAATGAATAAGCAAGAGATTAGAAAAGCAGTTCTGCAGGCGCGAGATAGTCTGAGCCATAGAGAGAGGGAGCGGGGAAATGTTTTGTTGACAGAGAGAATCCTGGGACATCAATGGTTTTATACTTCCCGGGTGCTGTTATGTTTTGTAAGTTTTGGAAGTGAGATTGATACCAGTGAAATTCTGCAGGAGGCTTTTCACAGAGGGAAGCGGGTGTATGTGCCTAAAGTGATACAAGGGACAGAAGTGCCGGAAATGAAGTTCTACAGGATTGATTCTTGGGCAGAATTACGGGAAGGGTATCGGGGAATTCGTGAGCCTGAGGGGATATCTGAGGAATATAGATATGAAGGCAGATTAGAAACAGAAGAAGCAGATAAGGTACTGATGCTGATGCCAGGGGTGGCTTTTGACAGATTTCGAGGCAGGCTTGGCTATGGCAAGGGATTTTATGATAGATTTCTGCAGGATAAACGGCAGCTTCAGCAGCGCACCATTGGCGTGGGATACCAGTGTCAGTTGGTGGAGGAGCTTCCGGTGTCAGAATATGATGTAAAACCATATCAGGTTATTTGTGTATAAGCTAACCATATGTAATTGTTGGGTATATGGAATAGAATTGGGTAGAAGGTAGACTCCCCGGAGTAGGCAGGAGGGAAATATGACAAATTTGCAGGAAATGGGAAAAAAAGCATCTGCGGTTAAGTTCGTCTTGCAGAAGATGAACAAGGAGGATAAGAACAGGGGGCTTCTTCTGGCGGCAGAGAGGCTGGTGGAGAGAACAGAAGAAATTCTGGCCGCCAATGAGAAGGATATGGAAGCCGCCCGGGAGCATGGTATGAATCAGGGAATGCAGGATCGGTTGAGGCTTTCGGCAGATAGAATTGGTGCCATGTCAGAAGGGCTTCGTCAGATTGCGGCGCTTCCGGATTGCATTGGGGAAGTCATGGAAGAATTTGAACGACCAAACGGCTTAAAGATTATGAAAGTTCGTGTGCCCATGGGCGTGATTGGTATTATTTATGAGGCAAGGCCCAATGTGACAGCGGATGCTTTCGGATTATGTTTTAAGACGGGCAATGCGGTGATTCTAAAGGGCGGCAGTGATGCGTTGGAATCTAATAAAGCAATTGTCAATGTGATCCGAGGGGCATTGGAGGAATGCGGAATTTCCGGGGATGTTCTGCAGCTCATCACGGATACAGATCGAAAAGTTACCATAGAATTCATGAAATTAAAGGAATATGTGGATCTGCTGATTCCAAGGGGCAGTGCCGGATTGATTCGCAGTGTGGTAGAAAACAGTACCATTCCGGTAATTGAGACCGGTACGGGGAATTGCCATGTGTATGTGGACAAGGAGGCAGATCCGGATATGGCGGCACAGATTATTTATAATGCCAAAACGCAGCGCATAGGTGTCTGTAATGCCTGTGAATCCCTGGTAATACACAGGGAGATTATGAAAGCTTTTCTGCCACAATTAAAGAAGAGATTGGACGCGCATCAAGTGGAACTGCGGGGAGATGAAGGCGTGAGGGAGATACTGCCTGATTGTATTCCTGCAACAGAAGAAGATTATGGAAAAGAATATCTTGACTATATCCTGTCCCTGAAAACGGTGGATACTGTGGAGGAGGCGATTGCCCATATCAATCAATACAACACAAAGCATTCCGAGTGCATTGTGACAGAAAATCCGGAGACTGCAGAGAAATTTCTGAATGAGATAGATGCGGCCTGTGTTTACTGGAATGTATCTACCCGATTTACGGATGGTTTTGAGTTTGGGTTTGGAGCGGAAATCGGCATTAGTACCCAGAAACTTCATGCAAGAGGACCTATGGGTTTGAAAGAGCTGACCTCTTATAAATATTTGATTCGTGGAAACGGGCAGGTGAGGCCATAATAAATCAGGAAGCAGCATGATAATATCGTATACTTTGTTTGCAGCGAGACTACTTAAGAAAAGGCGTAAGCGAATGGGTTCGCTTGGCATAGCGTTTCTTATCTGGATTTGTGGTGCCGCACATCGGTAACATGGAGGTTAGTATGACGCTTTATGAAGCACAAAAGGGAAACAGTTATTGTATCAAAGGACTGTATGTGGAACCTGCTATTACCAGGAGGCTGGAAGCGCTGGGACTAAATGATGGGACTATCATAAATGTACTGAACAGAAAAAAGCATGGTGCATTGATTGTTCGGGTGAGGGGAACACGTTTGGCATTGGGAAAACATATTTCTTCTAATATCGAGATCAGTGAATATCAAGAGGAAACGGTGGATGAACATGAAAAATAATCCTCATAAAAATACAAGTCTGAAAAAATCGGATCAGGAAAACCATATCAATGTGGCATGTATTGGCAATCCCAACTGTGGTAAGACGACCTTGTTCAATGCGTTGACAGGGGCGAAGCTGAAGGTGGCAAACTGGCCGGGAGTTACTGTGGAACGAGTCGAAGGCGAAGCTGTCTATGAGGATACCAGGATTACATTGGTTGACACACCGGGTATCTATTCCCTGACCTGTTATACCATAGAAGAGAAGGTCACAAGGCAGTGTGCCATGGATGATGATATTGATGTGATTATTAATGTGGTGGACGCTTCTTCTCTGGAACGCAATTTGTATTTGACACTGCAGCTTTTGGAGTTGGGCAAACCCATAGTGTTAGCACTGAATATGATGGATGTGGTGAAAGAGCGGGGGATGGAGATTGATATGCACCGTCTTCCTGAGATGCTTGGTGACATTCCGGTAGTTCCCGTGTCGGCGGCCAAGCGCACAGGACTTGATATTCTGCTCCATGCGGTGATTCACCACTATGAGGAAGGAATGGAAGAGTACATTCTGGATTATCCAGAAGAGATAGAAAGTAAAATTGCTAAGCTGGAAGCAATGATGGCGGCCCAGTACCCCAACCATTCTGCTGTAAGGTGGCATGCAATCAAACTTCTTGAAGATGACGAAGAGGTAAAACAAGATCATCCACTATCTGTAGTTAATATTGTGGATAGAAGTTATGAGAAAGAAATCATTCAGTCCAAATATGCTTATATAGAAAAGGTAGTGGGGGAAACGCTGTTTCATAAGGGAAAAAAGGCGGCATCCACAGATAAAATTGACAGGCTGCTGACGCATTCTGTTTGGGGGATTCCTGTTTTCCTAGCGGTTATGTGCATTGTATTTTTCCTGACTTTTACAGTGGGAGATGCTCTGAAAGGGATATTTGAGACCGGCCTTGCGTTTGTGTCTGAGGGGGTAGCCGCTGTGTTAGAGGGGTTGGGGGTGGCAGAGTGGCTTAAGTCCTTGATGGTAGATGGGATTATAGCCGGTGTGGGAGGAATTCTTACCTTCCTTCCCAATATTTTTATTTTGTTTCTGGCACTGGCCATTTTGGAGGACAGCGGATATATGGCAAGAGTTGCCTATGTGATGGATTCTGTCATGGGCAAAGTAGGGCTTTCAGGGAAAGCATTTCTTCCTATGATTTTGGGTTTCGGCTGTACAGTGCCGGCGATCATGGCTACCAGAGCGCTGGAAACAGAACATGACAGACGCAAGACAATGCTGGTGACGCCGTTTATGTCTTGTTCCGCCAGATTGCCTGTGTATGTGTTGTTTTCGGATATGTTTTTTGGAGATTATGCAGTGATTGCAGCATTTTCCATGTATGTGATAGGAATGCTGATTGCTATTTTTTCAGCTCGTGTAATCAATCGACTGGAAAATGGAAGAAGGGCGGCAAATGAATCTTTGTTGATTGAGCTGCCGGAATACAAACGACCAAATGCAAGGACAATTCGTATCTATGTATGGAATAAGGTGAAAGATTATCTATCAAAGGCGGGAACTACGATTTTTATTGCCTCTATTATCATATGGTTCGTGCTGAACTTCGGAATGACGGGAAAGGTGGAGAACCCGGCAGATAGTTTCGGCGCTGTTGTGGGGCGTATGCTTGTACCTGTGTTGGCACCGGCAGGTTTGGGAATGTGGCAGATTGGCGTGGCGCTGCTTTCCGGGGTTTCAGCCAAGGAAGTTGTGGTGGCTAGTTTTGCAGTATTGTTTGGTGTTGCTAATGCCAATTCCGATGCGGGGATGGCAGTTATTGTAGAAAATATTCATAGCATGTATCCGGGATTTGGACCTTTAAATGCCTATTGTCTCATGCTTTTTTGCCTGTTGTACGTGCCCTGTGTGGCAACGGTGGCAACTGTAAGAAAAGAGAGCGGATCGTGGAAATTTACTGTGGGTATGTTGACGTTTCAATTGATTTTGGCCTGGAGTGTGGCTGTGATTGTGTTTCAGGTAGGGGGAATGTTTCTGTAATTACGGCATGGCGGAAAGTGTGGGAAAAGGAGAAGAGATGTATATTGATTTATCAGGAGAGTGGAAGATTTCACTGGAGGCAGATGAGGGAAGGCAATCAGGTACTATCCTATTGCCCGGCATTTTGCAGGCGGCAGGATATGGGAATCCTGTCACAAAGCAGACACCCTGGGTCAGCGCTTTGCATGATTCCTTTTGGTATGAGCAGGAAGAGTACAAATATGCCCAGGAGGAAGGGGTAAATGTACCATTTTTGTCGCAGCCACCCAGACATTTCCTGGGAAAAGCCACATATGAGAGAACATTGATTGTTCCGGAGGAAACGGCATGGCACTTTCATGTGGAAGCGGCAAGATGGCGCAGCCAGGTATGGGTAGATGGGGAGTTGAAGGGGGAAGATTGTTCTCTGTGCGGTCCTCATGATATTAAGATAGGAAAGTTGGCAGCGGGAGAACATACTTTGCGGGTAGTGATGGATAATTCCATGTTGTATCCTTATAGACCGGATGCGCATGCTGTGTCGGATGCCTTGGGTGCTACCTGGAATGGTATGGTGGGGGAGATTGCCCTTTTCACAGAGGATGAGAGTAGAAAACGCAGGGAAGTACGGAAAGCATATGCCAAAGCACATCCTAGAACAGTAGAAGCAAGAGACGGTCGATTCTTGATAGATGGACAACCATTTTATTTTCGGGCAACACATTTTGGAGGAGATTACCCTTTGACCGGCTATCCTGTCACAGACAAGGCATGGTGGCATAGAATCATGGGAATTATGAAAGAATGGGGACTGAACGGAATCAGATTTCATTCATATTGTCCTCCAGAAGCGGCTTTCGCGGCGGCAGATGAGGAGGGGATGTGTCTTCTGGTGGAATGTGGTATGTGGAATCGATTCGGAGAAGACCCGAATGGGGAGAAAATGTATCAGGTTTTGTTTCAGGAAACCAGGCGGATTTTGGAGAATTTTGGTCATCATCCTTCTTTTATGCTTTTTTCACCGTCCAATGAACCTAGTGGGCCGTGGTATGGGCCGCTTAAAAAATGGGTCAGTGAGACAAGAGCTTATGATGAAGAACTTGGATATGGTGGAAGGAGAATTTATACAGCACAGTCGGGCTGGCCATATGATGTACCGCCAGCAGAAATCGAGGGGACGGATTTTATCTATTTTCACCGCTCTGGAAAGGGATTTCGGAAGGGGGGTATGATTCGCGGACAAATAGGCTGGAAGGGGGGAAATTACAGTGCAGCCCTGCCAGGAGTGAAGAAACCGGTTATCTGTCATGAAATGGGGCAAATCTGTGCCTATCCTGATTATGATATTGTGAAGAAATATACAGGTTATATGCAGCCGGGAAATTATAAGGTATTTCGGGAAAATGCCAGGGCAAACGGCATTCTGCCCTATGCCGAAGATTTTGTGAAGTGTTCCGGTGAAAATCAGCTAAGGCTTTATAAGGAAGAATTGGAGGCAAATTTCAGGACGCCGGAGCTGCAGGGTTTTGAACTACTGGATCTCCATGATTATCTGGGGCAGGGTACTGCACTGGTAGGGATTTTGGATGCCTTTTGGGAGAACAAGGGTTATGGCAGTCCGGAAGAATTCAGGAACTACTGTGGAGATACGGTGCTGCTTGCCAGAAGCGGGAGTTATGTTTGGAAAAATACGGATACGGCAGTGATTCCGGTGGAAGTCTGCCATTATGGGAAGGAAAGTATCATTAATGGCGTGATACAATGGCGTTTGCAGTACGGAGATGAGATACTTCAGTCAGGGGAGCTTGTAGTGGAAGAGATACATCGAGGGGGGAACACAGAGGCAGGTGAGGTTACGCTTTGCTTTGAGAAAATTCTGGAAAACTATCGGAAACGGATATTTGAAGGAAACGCAGCAATTCCAGGACAACCAATGGAAGCAGCACACTCCATGGAAGAAGAGCATTCCATGGAAGAAGGGAATTCCACGGAAGAAGAGCATTCCGGGGAAAATGCTGTTTTGGCCGCAGAGGGAGTTTCTGCGAGGGAAAAGAGTTCAAGAGAAGCCGGTGAACAGAACATGGAACTGACTTTGACTTTGGAACTTCCCATGTATTCGGAATCTGGCAGAGAGAATTGCGTTTCTAACAACTGGAAACTATATGTGTTTACAAAGCCGGAAGAAGAAATGCCGACGGAAACGGAGGGCTTGCTCTATACCAGAGATTGGAAGGAAGCAAAGGCGGCATTGGAAGCAGGCAGGCGTGTTGTATATTCTCCGTATCTGTCTGATTTGAATTATGAATGTCCGCTCTTGTCCGGCGGCAGTGTGGGGTGGAATGGTCAGATGGGACCTACCTGGTGTCGTACCATGGGAGTGGTGATAGATGAGAAGCATCCCATTTTCAAATATTTTCCTACTGGGAAGTCTGGAGGTTGGCAGTGGGAGGATATCCTGAAGAACAGCAGAGGATTTCATATGGAAGGACTGGAACAGGTAAAACCTATTGTTCAGCCTGTAGATGATTGGAACAGAAATTTGCTGCAGGGGTTGCTGTTTGAGGCAGAGGTGCTGAATGGCAAGTTGTTGGTGGTTTCGGCAAATTTGGAGGGGACATTTGATAAGCGTCCGGAAGCGTATAGCCTGAAGCAGGCAATTTTAAAATATGCGGCTTCGGAGGCGTTTTGTGTAGCTGTGTCCGTTCCAAAGGTGGATATCCGGAAGATTGAAGATAAGTTATTCCCTATATTGCGGATGAGTGAACTGACCAAAGAGATTTCTTATGGCAATTTGGGGGAAGAAGGAAAGGTAAAAGATGGCATTGCAATTATGGAAGCAGATCCTGGTACTTCGGTAAGGGTTATGAAGGCTGCTTTTCCAGTGCAGATTACGATTACATTGCAGAGACCGATTGCCATGAAGGGGTTTTTGTATGTGCCTGAACAAAGAGACAGAGAGCATGAGGGATTTGCGAAGGAATATCGTTTGGAAGTAAGAAATGGTGAGGTGGGCCGTTGGGAGCTGGCGGCAGAAGGCACTTTCCTGAATACCTGTCGCTCTCAGCGCATCTTGTTTGAACGGGAGGTAACCACAGAGGCCATAAGGCTTATTGTTCAGTCTGCCTATGGCTGTGAGGATAAATATGTGTGGGAGTCTACCCAAAAAGGGTGGGAGCAGTGTTTCATCCCCCAAAAAGCTGTGGTGCAGATTGCGGGAATTCATGTGATCTGTGAGGAAGAGGCTTCCCATAGTGATGTGTTTACGACAGCGAAAAGCCGGAAAACACGTACCAATGAAATTGAGCTTTAAAGAAAGTATAAAAGCATTAAAAGGGCAGGAAAGGGAAAATTATGAAATTACATCCATTGAGAAATGCAAAGGCATTTGGTTATACCACATTCGGGTGCATGTGGAAGCAGGGGGAATGTAGTGTTGACACAGAGTATGTGTGCAGGACAGGGGAAGGGAGCAGTTCGGAAGAGATTCCGCTCCAGTCCCGCATTACGGCATATTGGCCGGATGGTACCGTGAAATGGACGGCACACACGGCGGATGCAGCATTGTTGGGGGATGAAATTGAAATCCTGCCCAAGAAGATGATGAAACAGGCAGAAAGCGCCAAAGGGCAGGAAAATGGTTCGGATGCGGTTACGGGCATGAACTGTATGGAAACGGAACATGAAATTATTCTGCAGGCAGGAATGATTACCATTACCATAGCTAAGGATGGCAGACATTTGTTTACCAGAGCGGAACGGAATGGCAAGCCGTATTTGTGTGATGCGGAAGCTGTGCTGGTGTTGGAAGAACCAGTCTGTATCCAGGGAAATCCGGCCAGAATGGAGAAGCATTATGTTAGTAGTATCCAAAGTGTTTCTATAGAAGAAAACGGCAAACTGAAAACTATAATTCGGTATGGCGGTATTCACAAATCCATATCCGGGGAGGAGAAATTGCCCTTTATCATCCGTATGGAGGCAGGATATAACAATCCCCATTTAAAATTTACCCATACCTTTCTCTATGATGGTGATGAGGATAAAGATTTTCTGAAAGGATTGGGTATTCGCTTTCATGCACCTTTAGCCGGAGAATTATATCATCGTCACGTGAAATTTATGGGTGATCATGGTGTGTTCCATGAGACGCTTGTGCCGCTTACGGCATGGCGTCCCAGGCTGTCGGGGGAACTTTATAAGCGGCAGATGTCAGGGGAGAAACTGCAGCTTACGGCAGAAGAGAAGGAGTCCGTAGATATTATGCTGCGGGATGTGCCCTTTTGGAGTGAATATATATTATGCCAGGACAGTGTGAATCATTTTGGAATTCAGAAAAAGCTGAAAGAGGAGAATCTGTGTTATATAGATTGTCTGCATGGCAATCGTACTGTGGGCGGCGGGGCTTTTGGTTCCGAGTATGGCAGTGTGACAGTGGCGATCAGGGATTTCTGGGAGAAATATCCTTCAGGACTTGCGTTTACGGGACTGGATGGAGAAGTGGCAGAGTGTACACTGTGGTTTTGGGCGCCCCAGGCACCGGTGATGGATTTCAGACATTATGCTTCCAGAGGCTATAATCAGGTCTGTTATGAGGGGTATGATTATAAGGGTGCCACGCCGGATGGGATTGCCTGCACCAATGAATGTGCTATCACTTTTTCCGATGAAATGATTCCCACAGATGAAGAGGTGGAGAACTTTGCGGCTTTGGTGAATAATCCTGTGATTTATGTAGGAACGCCGGAATTTTATCATGATATGAGAGCTTTTGGCTACTGGTCGCTGCCTGCCGAACCTGAGAAAGCTACAGAGACGGAACAGTGGTTGGAAACGCAGCTTGCTCAGGCATTTGCATTTTATCAGGATGAGATTGCGCAGAGAAACTGGTATGGTATGTTCAATTATGGAGATGTGATGCATACCTATGATTCTGTGCGGCATCAGTGGAAGTATGACATTGGCGGCTATGCCTGGGACAATACGGAATTGGTGCCGACTCTTTGGCTGTGGCTGTATTTCATGCGTACCGGCAGGGAAGATGTCTATCGGGTGGCAGAGAAGCTGTCTCGTCATGCTTCCGAGGTGGATGTGTATCATATGGGGAAATATAAGGGACTTGGTTCCAGGCATAATGTGCGTCATTGGGGGTGCCCCTGCAAGGAGGCGCGCATTGCCATGGCAGGGCATCATAGAGTACTTTATTACCTTACCGGAGACAGGCGCTTGGAGGACATTTTCGAGGAATTGAAGGATAATGAGATGAGCTTTTTGAATAAGGATCCGTTGGGGGATTTCTTTGACAAAAAGGATATGGTATATCCCAGCCATGCCAGAAGCGGGCCGGACTGGTCATCTCTGTGTTCCAACTGGATGACAAGGTGGGAGAGATTTCAGGATGAACGGTATAAGGATAAAATACTGACGGGAATACAGGATATCAAAAATGCGCCCTTAAAGTTGGCCTCAGGACCGGATTTTGAATTTGATCCCGCTACTTGTCATTTACGTTATATCGGTGAACGTACCACGGGCGGATGTCATCTGCAGATTTGTATGGGAGCACCGCAGATTTGGACGGAGCTTGGGGATTTGCTGGGAGATGAGGAATGGAAACAGATGCTTGCCCAGCTTGGGAAGATTTATTTTATGACCAGGGAAGAAAGGGATAAGGCGACAAACGGACTTACAGGAAAGAGACAGTTTACCTACCCAATTATGGCTACAGGTATTGGCGCTTATGGTGCAGCTTATCTGAAGGATGAGGAATTGGCCGGGCGTGTCTGGAAGGAACTGCTGCGTGCTGTTATCAGTGAGTATAATCAGGAAGGTTTTGCGGTTAAAGTGACTGAGAATCAGGGCAATCAGGATAAATTGCAGGAGATTCCCTGGATTAGTACCAATTTTGTGTCGCAGTTTTGTCTAAATGTAATTATGGTACTGGATTTTATCAGGGACAGTCTGCCAGGAACCATGGCAGAAGCGGCGGCTTTGATTGGGGAAGGAGAAGAGCATTTCCGGAAGGCATAGAGCGGATGAAGGTATAGAGCGTATGAAAGCATAGATTGGATGAAGGCATAGATTAGATGAAGGTCATAGTGGAGAAGGGAGTTCATATGTTGGTGGTTCAGGATATCACTCTTGCGTGGGGGAAGGAAGAACGGGGAGCGGAGTATGCCAGAGCGCGTGCCGGGTTTCCAATGGCTTATCCGGCGGAGACGAGGGTGCTTTCAGGTGAAGCGGCGGTGCAGAGGTTTGTTTTACGGCAGGAAGGGAAGGCATTCATAGATTGTATGCAAAAGGTGCGTTCTCGTTGGGTGTGGCAATGCTATCCCCACCTGAAAGATATGAATCTGGCTAATATACTGATTACAGCCAAGGGAGATTTTTCCCCATTGGAGGTGACGTTTTTCTATGATGAGCATCGCAGCGGCAAACCCTTTCGGCGGGGGCATAACAAGGAGTATCAAGACGCACAATCTCCTTTATATCGAAAGGATTGTCTGAATGAGACTGCTTTTATTCTGGAAGAAGGGCAGTACGGCCGGATTGTCTGGAATGAACGAAAAACAGATTATGATACCGGGGAATGGTATTATCAGCTCCATATTCTCAATCTATACCATTTGCGGAATCAGGAAATAGAGAGTGATATTTTTACGGCACATATCCCGGACTTTGAATACAGGCAGATGGCGGAATTGAAATAAAAAGCATTGTAATCGGATGGTCATAGTTGATTTCAATCAATGACATGGCAGGATGCCTATGGATGTGATATGAGTGAGCGGAAATGGAGTTGCTGAAGTGAGAATGTGCCGAGTTGGTGTATGCGGTGTCATATGATATGGTGTAGGAGCAGGAGGCGGAAAATGAGATATGTAGTGAATGAAAATGAGGTAACATGGGCAAAGGAAATATTTACTCTGCTGGAGAAGAAATTGTCTGCGGAATGTGACAGGATAGGGTCGAAGATGCCCTATATTCCGGTAGATGGTCATTACCATGATATGGGTGAAGAGCATTTGACCTGGTGGACGAATAGTTTCTGGGCCGGGATATTGTGGCAGATGTATCATGCCACGGAAGAGAAAAAGTATGCGGAGAATGCCATAGGACTTGAGAATCGTCTGGATAAGGCATTGGAGGATTATCAGCATTTGGATCATGATCTGGGGTTTATGTGGCTGCATACGGCGGTGGCGCATTTCCGTCTGTTGAAGGATGAGGATGCCAAGAAGAAAGGGCTTCATGCGGCAGCAATTCTGGCAAGCCGTTTTCAGCCTGCGGGAAATTATTTCAGGGCGTGGAATACACCGGGGGAAAGTGTTGCCATTGTAGATTGCCTGATGAATCTGCCATTACTGTATTGGGGAAGTGAGACAAGCAATATTGCTGCATGGAAACAGCTTGCCATGGCTCATGCAGATATGGCATTGGAGGCTATATTGAGACCGGATGGTTCCAGCAATCATATTGTAAAGTTTGATCAGGAGACAGGGGAGATACTGGAAAAACCCGGAGGACAGG
>CAMWLE010000056.1 GCA_947175015.1 uncultured bacterium | reverse complement strand
GGTTTTTCACGCATAAAGCGCGTGAAAACGCCTCGCGGTGGCGTAGGTGTGAAAAATAACCCAAAATCCCCTTTTCTCTGCTGAACTTATCATACAGCAATTTACAAAAATCTTGCCCTGTGTTATGATGAAGATAGCAGTTCCATGTCCTGTCAGAACTGTCACTGATGCCAAAAAGGAGTAAACCATGAATAGAGATAAATTGTTGACAATGGTAGTCATTCTGGCCGCCATTGTAGTAATAGCCAGCAGCCTGACCAAAGTTGCCACAGGTGACTCCATGAGCCTGGCAGAATATGCACAGTTGAATGCCACTCCAACGCCTGATATAGATACACAAAACCAACTGCCTGCCGAAACAGATACTCCGGCATCCACCAATACTACATCCGAACCAGAAGTAAGTATGACAACCCCTCTTCCTTCCGAAAACCTTTCTCTGCTCACTGGCGCTTCCCTGAACGGCATCTCCCAGATAGAGCAGCGAACAGAACTGGCGGAAGGCTTTTATTATGAACCCATCTCGGAAAAACTCCGCCGCTATATAACCGGTGTATCTTATCCTGCCGCTGAAGAAGGGGAAACTATGACCAATCCTGAGATTACTTTTGAAGAATTATGTTACCTGCACATTCTTCATTATGATTTTCATGGCAATTCCACAGAAGGCGAACTGATCTGCAATGTATCTATTGCCCAGGATTTGGCAGAAATATTTTATGAACTATACCGCAATGAATATCAGTTGGAAAAAGTTCTACTCATTGATGAATATGATGGTGATGATGACGCTTCCATGGAAGACAATAACACCTCCTGTTTCAATTACCGCCCCATGACGGAGAACAGTAGTTTGTCATATCATGCCTACGGTTTGGCAGTTGATATCAACCCCTTGTACAATCCCTACATCTCATACACCGTTGATGGCACAGAAACAATCGCTCCTGCCTCCGCACAGCCCTATGCGGACCGTTCCGCCAGATTTCCATACAAAATAGATACGGATGATCTATGCTACAAATTATTTATCCAGCATGGCTTCACATGGGGCGGTAACTGGAACAATGTAAAGGATTACCAGCATTTCCAAAAGTCCCCTGCACAGACACAATGATCAACTATATCTTGATTTCCGTCCATTTTCCCTTACGGAAACGAATACTTGCAAAAATAAATCGTGAAAGCTGGTCTGCAATCACCCCAAACCAGATACCTGTAATGCCCATTGCCAGCACATAACCGAAGAAATAGGAACCAATGGTTCTCATCAGCGTGACACTGATGGTTGACGCAACAGCCGTATACAGTGTATCTCCTGCCCCTCGCAGACACCCCATATAAATCACCTGGGCAATCTGCAAGATAACCACAAAGATAATCACGTGCATAATCCTTACACCAATATCCACGATCTCCTGTTCCTCGAAAAACAGCCTCATCAAAGGTTCCGCTCCCAGGAAATATGTAACCGCCAATATTACTGAGATTACACCGCCTATCATACGACATGTTCTGCCATACTCTTTCGCCCTGTCAGGCTGCTTTGCCCCCAAACTATAACCAATCAGCGCCACTGCCGTAGCCTGCAGGCCATCTCCAAAGGAAAACGACAATCCCATAATATTCATCCCCACCTGATGAGCAGCCATGGCAGCGGTTCCCTGATCAGCGGCCATAATAGCCGTCAGCATAAATCCTATTCGCATCAACACCTGTTCCGCGAAAACACTATAACCAACTTTGACAATATTTTTCAATGCCTCAAGAGACGGCTTGATTTTTTCCATAAGTATCAAAGGAATGCTGATAAAATTGTCCTTCTTCCACACAGACAGTACACTCATAATACTGGACACTACCGTTCCAATAACCGTAGCCAATGCCGCACCCCGAATGCCCAGCGCCGGAAATCCGAAATGTCCCTGAATCAAGAGATAGTTAAAAATAATATTCACTGTGTTGGATACCAGATTCGTCCGCATGGTAATGCGGGTATTTCCGGCACCCCTCTGCGCAGAATTGACTCCCATCTGAATGACATTGAATATCATTCCGCCCATAATAATCTTAAAATACAATACGGCACTGTCATGGGTCAGCTCTTCGGAGCCGCATAATCTGATAATGGGGTCTGCCAACACCACCATCAATATACTCATAAATACTGCCATGACCAGAATAAATACAAGAAAGGTAGAAAAAATCTGGTTGGCTTCCTCTCTTTTTCCCTGGCCTTTTCGTCTTGCCACAAGCGCCGATATGGAGACATTGGAAGCCACAAACAGAGAAAGTCCCAGAAATTTAGGCTGTGTTGTCAGCCCTACCGCAGCCACCGCATATGATCCCATGGAACTGACCATGAGAGAATCCACCAATCCTGCAAAAGCTGTAAAAAAGGACTCCAGCATCGCGGGCCAGGCCATATTCAAAGTTTTCCTGATATCATCCTTATTATACTGAAATAGCTTCATTTAGATACCTCAAAAAGGGAACCAATGCTTCCCACATTAGTTCCCCCATTCCTTCATCTCTTACAATTCCAGAACACATATCACCTGCAATAACTGTCCAAGCCCCCAAATTGGTCTTCCGACATTATACCAGTTCCAGAATCACTTCCATTGCTGCATCACCTTTACGCTGACCGATTTTAACAATTCTGGTATAGCCACCCTTGCGATCTGCATATTTGGAACCATACTCGTCAAAAAGCTTTGCAACCAGATCCACTTCTTTGGTATTCCGCTTCTTTCCGGCATTTTCCGCAGGCACATCCACTACCGGATACAATACCCGCATCATCTGACGTCTTGCATGAGACCTGGTGGGAAGATCTTTCTTAATCTCCTTCTCAACAGTCTCATATTTGGTCACTTTCTTACCATCTACAACTTCTTTGACACGTTTTCCGTCCTTATCTTTTACGGGTACCTTTGCCTGTACCGTAACGGTCTCGAAATTATCCTTTTCTTTCACAGCCATTGCAATCAATCCTTCTGCAATCTTCTTCACTTCCTTGGCTCTTGCCTCGGTAGTAACAATCTTGCCATGATGCAACAGTGCTGTCACCTGATTTCTAAGTAATGCCTTCCTCTGTGATGAGGTCCTGCCTAATTTTCTGTACTTTGCCATAATCTATTTTCCTTTCTCCATTCATGGTACATTCGGCCACGCCCTTTGGACTTACTTACCAAATGTATTTCTATTTTCCACTATGAGATGAACCGCCGACGAACTCTTTGGCTTTACCGCCTACGGCTATCCTGCTTCGCTCTCAGGAATCAATGTCTTCCATTTATTCTTCTCATTCTTCACTGGGATTCAGTTGCAATCCCAATTCTTTTAATTTTGACAATACTTCTTCCAGAGACTTTCTTCCCAGATTACGTACTTTCATCATATCCTCGGAAGTCTTGTTGCACAGCTCTTCCACTGTATTAATACCGGCTCTCTTCAAACAATTATAAGAACGTACGGAAAGTTCCAGTTCATCAATGCTCATTTCAAGGACTTTTTCTCTCTCATCGTCTTCTTTTTCTACCATAACCTCAGCGGTCTTGGCATTCTCGGACAAATCGATAAAGAGACTTAAATGCTCGCTTAATACCTTTGCGGCAAGGCTGATTGCCTCATCGGGAACCAGCGTTCCATTCGTGAACACATCAAGTGTCAGCTTATCGTAATCGGTAATCTGACCCACACGGGTATTTTCAATTCTTATGTTGACTCTCTCAACCGGTGTGTAAATAGAATCAATTGCAATGACACCGATTGGTAAATCTTCGTGTTTGTTCTTATCGGCACTTACATAGCCGCGGCCTCTGGTAATGGTAAGCTCCATATAAAACTTGGCATCTCTGCCGCTTAATGTAGCGATCACCAAATCCGGGTTCAGGATCTCAATATCCTGATCAGTCTGAATATCAGAAGCATGCACAACGCCTTCGCCCTCGAACTCAATATAAGCGGTTTTGGCTTCATTGGTCTCGCTATTATTCTTAATTGCAAGGCTCTTGATGTTCATGATAATCTCAGCAACATCTTCCTTTACACCAGGTATAGAACTAAATTCATGCAGCACACCTTCGATCTTGATCTGACTCACTGCTGCACCGGGCAAGGAAGAAAGCATAATCCTCCGCAAGGAGTTGCCAAGGGTGATGCCATAACCTCTTTCCAAAGGTTCTACTACGAACTTGCCGTACTTCTTGTCTTCTGAAATTTCAGCAACCTCAATATTAGGTCTTTCAAAATCAAACACTCGAATAACCCTCCTTTTTAATGTTATTCAAATACACAAGCACTCTAAAGCCATATCCTGCTAAAAATATAGCATGATATGACCTCAGAGGCCAGCAGGGCTTATTACTGTTCGCACAAGCCATCATACCGCTTCCCGCAGTACACACCCAAACGAAGACCACCCATTTTAAAGTCATCCTTCCGACTGTTTTAACAGCCTGCGCCTTCGCAGTTTGTGCGTCAACGCCTTGTTTATTTGCAGCTTGTGAACAGTAATTATGATTATTTAGAGTACAACTCCACAATAAGCATTTCATTAACAGGAACATCAATCATTTCTCTGGTTGGAAGATTCTTGATTGTACCTTTTAAACCTTCAATATCAACATCCATCCACTCAGGTGTCAATCTGCCGCCGGTCACTTCAACGATATCCTTGTACCTCTGCATGGATTTAGCACTTTCCTTAACCTCAACCACATCACCGGCTTTGATTAAATAAGAAGGAATCGTTACCACCTTACCGTTTACCAAAATATGCTTATGACCTACGACCTGCCTTGCTTCGCGCCTTGTCCTGGCAAATCCCATACGGAACACTACATTGTCCAATCTGCTCTCCAGCATGACCATCAGGTTTTCACCGGTCATACCTTTCATCCTGTCTGCCTTCTTGTAATAATTTCTGAACGGCTTCTCCAGAACACCATAAATGAACTTAGCTTTCTGCTTCTCGCGTAGCTGCAATCCATATTCACTGACCTTCTTGCCTGCTCTGGCATTCTGCCTCTTGGACTTCTTATCATAGCCCAAATAAGAAGGCTCCAGTCCCAAAGCTCTGCATCTCTTCAACACGGGTACACGATTAACTGCCATTTCTCATTTTCCTCTACTTTCTTGTCTGTTTACAGTACCGGAATCACAATGACTGCTCATTCTTCCAATAACAACCGATACCTTCCTCCAACAATTCATTCTGATTTCTTCACATCCTACTGCCGTCCACACTGCATTCCTATTTCTTCCGCACCTGTCACGGCACACACAATCCCTGAAACGCTGCAATCCGGAAGAATGCCTGCACAAAACAAACCCGTTCGGCCAGCGTTCTTCCGCGTGCAGATTAGATTTTCTTAGTCAACATACTTTGGCCGCTAAGAAATTCTTACCACACTAGACACGGCGCCTCTTCGGAGGACGGCATCCATTATGAGGAACCGGTGTCACGTCACGGATACTGATTACCTCCAGGCCGCACGCAGAAAGTGCTCTGATTGCTGCCTCACGCCCTGAACCAGGCCCTTTTACAAATACGTCTACGGATTTCAACCCATGTATCAAAGCAGCCTTTGTAGCTGTTTCTGCCGCTACCTGTGCAGCATATGGAGTAGATTTCCTTGAACCTTTAAATCCCAGACCGCCGGCACTTGCCCAGCTAAGCGCATTTCCCTCCGTATCTGTCAATGTAACAATCGTATTGTTAAATGAAGACTGAATATGCGCCTGTCCGCGTTCAACGTTTTTCTTGACACGCTTTTTTGTCACTTTTTTCGCAACTTGTTTTGCCATTTTAAACTAACCTACTTTCTCAATATTGGGAATTATCGTCATTCCCATCTTTACAGTTACAGAAGGAACTTTGTTATTTCTTCTTGTTTGCTACGGTTCTCTTAGGTCCCTTACGGGTTCTTGCATTGTTCTTGGTATTCTGACCGCGAACAGGCAGCCCCTTACGATGACGGATACCACGATAACAGCCGATTTCCTGAAGTCTCTTGATATTCAGAGCAACCTCACGTCTCAAATCACCCTCTACCGTCACGCCAAGCCTCTCAATAGCTTCCGTAATCTTCTTCACTTCATCGTCGGTGACATCTCTGACTCTGGTATCGGGATTTACGCCTGCCTCTTTCAAGATCTTGTTAGAGGTTGGTCTGCCGATTCCATAGACATAGGTCAATCCGATTTCAATTCGTTTTTCTCTAGGTAAGTCAACACCTGCGATACGAGCCATTTACATTTCCTCCATTTCCTATTGGATTCTTCTCTGTGAATCCATTTGCGCACGATTGGTCTGTTTGTGTGCGCATTTTGTTACTAATTGATTGGGGTTTTCACCCAATCGGACACATATCTGTTTCTATCCGATTTTTCCAGGAAAATATTTTCTTCCTCTTCCTGGTATCAAGAAGTAATCTCCCGTAAGCTCTATCCCAGTTCTATGATAATCAATGCCTCAGGCATTGTTGCAGCCGCGCATATAAACCGGACAAGAACCCACTTAACTTGAAGCTGTCTTAACATACTTACAAGCGGTGATTATCCCTGTCTCTGTTTGTGCTTCGGATTCTCGCAGATTACTCTGATGCGTCCCTTTCTCTTAATGATTTTGCACTTTTCGCAAATTGGTTTTACTGATGATCTAACCTTCACGTTAAACCCTCCTTTCAAAAAAGACCAGTTCGTATTATAACACAAGGGCTGCCGCTTGGCAACCCCTTTTTCACAGGAATTTCACTTTTCACTTCTAACAGTTCAAATAAGTCGCCGAACTGTTGCTTTCTCTTTACTTTTTCCAAAGATATTTCAACTTTTCATTCTTGACTTCACGTGACTTCAGCTTCTAACCACCTTTTGCCGCTCCGCAGCGCAAATCTGGAACCCTTTTGCCCCTATACAGCTTACAGCCAATACTGCCACTGACAAAATCCTGAAAGTAAATCTCGCATGAAGTGCAGAATGATGCTGCACTAAAATTATCCACACAAAGGGAATGCAGAATATAACCGCAAAAGGCACCAACTGTCCCAGCACATATTTGAATCCGGCCTTCCTGCCGGAAATCAATACCACCGCCAATACTGCCGCCGCCAACACTGCTGCAATGATCGCATAAATAAGCATATCATATTCATCCATATTCAATCCGATCACATAAAATCCCCCATTAAACCGGGGCCTGCCGCCAATGGACTCGGTTCGGCCTATAATAGACCACACGGCATCTCTGATTGTACCCGTATGCAGCGTCAGGTCAGCGATCACCCATTTCATGGCCCACATGCCTCCGTAACCGATTCCCCAGCAAATGCAATAACCAATCAACTGCAGCAATTTCTCTTTCAACAGAGCTCCCTTCTTCAACAGGAAACATGTACATAAAGGGAATCCCAATGTCACAATCGGATATGTCAGGAAATCAAAATAAGCCGTAGCAATTCCCACCATAAGGAAAAGTTCCGGATAGAACCGCCTGCTCTCCAACTGTTCATGACATATCAATATAAACAGCAGCGCAGCTAATGTGATAATCCAACATACTGACATGGTAAGTGATATCAGCACCAGCAGCGGTTTCATAAATAACAGGCCGCATGCCAGAGCCGCCGCTATCTCCATGCACTTCCTCCGAAATGCCGCATATACCACTGCTGCCATGAGTACAAGCTGTATCAGGACGCCGAAATAAATCACCTGCTTCCAACTCAGGAAGAGCAACAATGGTTTCAGATACACTAAATACCCATGCCAGTAACGGGCATAGGTGTGAAGATTCATTTCCGAGACATCCGCCCCCGCACAAATCATGCGGAGAGAATCCTCCGGCTCCCATACTTCCTCCGAAACATCATAATGATACGCCCACATGGCATGCTCATACGCATTTTTCCCATCCACTTTCTCTATGGCATTCTGTATCATAATGGTATCGGTGTAGGTCTCCTTCTTCATCCAGATATAATTTTCTATGCCGCTGTCCGGAATCTGTTCTTTATCACGGATCATTTCATTTACATTTGCCACTACATGTTCCATCATCCGTTCCCTGGGCAGGCAAAATACCAATACGAGCAACAGCGTTCCCGCAACAGCGCTTCCAAGCATCAGAACTATCATATGCTTTAGGAAACGACCCAATCCTGAATTCATTACTTATCTCTCCAGATAATACGTCCTTTGCTCAGATCATAGGGCGAAAGCTCAAGAGTCACCTTGTCTCCCGGCAGAATACGGATAAAATTCTGGCGGAGCTTGCCGCTGATATGCGCCAATACACGATGCCCGTTCTCTAACTCCACCTGAAACATTGTGTTTGGCAGTTTCTCTACAACAGTACCCTCGATTTCAATCACATCACTTTTAGACATACACTTCCTCCATCCTTACTCTTTGTCACACCCCGTTTGGGTCATTTTATAATTTTTCAGCGCATACTTTATTTCTTCCGCATACACTTTCTCACCTTTCTGCAGCTTCAAAAGCAATTCCTCTTGAACCTCTTGATTGATATGCTGTATATGCTTTCTGCGCTTTTTTTTCGGCTTATCAGGCGGCTTCAAATGTCCGTCACACAAGAACAGGAAATCTCCTTCCTCTGCCACGACCACATATAATACGCCTTTGTCATGCCCGGCCTTTGAAGTAACCAGCTGTCCGATCATATTCCTCCAATCCTGTTCCTGTTCAGCCTTTCTCTCCATACAGTCCCTTTCATTGCGCTCCGCAATTCCTGTCTGTACTGTAAAAATGCTGCCTAACATACTGTCAGAATTTCAGGTTCTCCATCTGTAATCAGAATCGTATTCTCATAATGTGCAGACAAAGAGCCATCCTCCGTCACCACTGTCCAATTGTCGTCCAGCCATTCCACATCCGCCCTGCCCATGTTAATCATAGGTTCAATGGCAAGTGTCATGCCCTGACGAAGCTTAGGTCCTCTCTTGAGCTGTGCGTAGTTGGGCACCTGCGGATCTTCATGAAGCTTCGTCCCCACACCATGTCCCACCAGATCACGCACAATTCCATATCCATAAGGCTTGACATACGCAGCAATGGCATTGGATATATCAAACAAATGATTGCCGGCTTTTGCCATCTTTATACCTGCATAAAAACTTTCTCTGGTTACGTCAATCAACTTCTGCGCCTCCGGGCTGATACGTCCTACCCCATGTGTTCTCGCCTCATCAGAATGATATCCCTTATAAATCATACCTGCATCCAGACTGACAATATCACCCTCCTGCAGAATACGGCGCTTGTTTGGAATGCCATGCACCACTTCATCATTGACAGACACACAAATGCTGGCCGGGTATCCATTATAATGAAGGAAATTCGGAATCCCTCCCAACTTACGGATCAGACTGTCTCCCTTGATGTCTATTTCTCTGGTAGAAACACCGGGGCGAATCATCTCTTCCAACTCCTTATGTACGATTGCCAGCCGTCGGCAGGATTCACGAATCAGCTTAATCTGTTCTTCTGTCTTAATTATAATCGCCATATTAACACAACTTTCCTACTTTATAATATCTGAAATCGACTGAAACACCTTTTGCATCTCCACGGTACCGTCTACGGATTTCAGAACACCCTTCTTCGCATAGTAATCAATAAGGGGTTGCGTCTGGTCGTGATACACCTTTAAGCGATTCTGAACCGTCTCCTGTTTGTCATCATCCCGCAACACCAGCTCACCTCCGCAGCTATCACAAATCCCCTCCTGCTTTGGCGGAATATGCTCTATATGGAATGTTGCTCCGCATTTCAGACATGCACGCCTGCCCGACATGCGCTTTACGATATTCTCATCAGGGACATCTACGTTGACCGCATAATCAATCTTCTCATTCAATTTGTCCAACGCTGCATCCAGCACTTCCGCCTGGGGAATCGTCCTGGGAAAACCATCCAGCACATACCCGCCTGCACAGTCTTCTTTGGCAACTCTGTCCAGCAGAATCTTCACGGTCAGCTCATCCGGCACCAGAAGTCCCTGATCCATATACTTCTTGGCCTCTATTCCAAGCTCTGTTCCCTCTTTGATATTGGCGCGGAATATATCCCCGGTGGATATATGGGGAACGCCGAATTTCTCCGCAATCATCTTAGCCTGGGTTCCCTTGCCGGCACCAGGCGCACCTAACATAATAATTTTCATTTTATACCTCCTACCCGCCCAAGCGGCACAAGCAATCAATGAACTGCCGCAAACCTGGCAGAATGCCTGCACAAAGCGAACCTGCTCACCTGGCATACTTCCCGTCATACCGCTCTGACGGCAGAAACAACCGCTCCGTTTTTACAAACATCACTCCTATTGTACTCATTTTGAGATAAGTTTGCAATATCAATCTGATAAAAAACCAAAATTTATTGCAGCAGTTATCCTTTCACGGCTTTGCGTTCGCGATACCTATTTTCTATCCACGACACAAATTCACTGACGCCCATGGCCATATAAGGTATCTGCATAAACAGATACGGCAGTACATATCTGGTTTTGGCCTCCCACATAAGAGAAAACAGGAATCCGCCGAAAACGGCAATCAACAACAAATACTTTTCTATTTGTACATATTCTCTTCTCCGCAGAACCAATAAGAAAAGTATCCCGCCATACATAAGCAGCTGGAATATTTTCATACCTGTCTCAATCCATTCCGCCAGCTTGCCATGTTCATAAATATTCCTCGCCAGCAACAACTGTTCACCTTCCACATTACTGATCATAACAATGCTCTGATACATGGGGGCATTCCATTGGGCATTCATCTTCCTAGTAAAAAAATCCACCATGTAATTGGGATCATTTTTATATATTTCCAAATACATGCGCAGATCTTCCCAGGCTTTCTCCTTTGCCAGTTCCACATTGTCATTGGCATGAGCAAACGTCACATAATTATATTGATTATACCAACCGGCATACTGATAATCATCATTCAATCCCATCACAATAAAAAGCAATGCCGGAATTGCAGGCGCCTTCTCCGTTCTTACATCATGGTAAATCCCCCATACTGCCATCTGCACTCCACCCCATCCCAAGACAAGCGCCGCCAACATGGCGAAATACTTCCACTTACGTTCACAGCATAATTTGATCAAAGTCACGATTGCCAGAGCAATCAGGAGAATCAGAAAATTATTCCTGAGGCATATGGCAATGCCTATTGCCAAGCCAAAAGCTGTCAATCGCCACCACGTGAACTTTTTCAGGCATCCCAAATACATCCATACGCTGAACATCCCTGCAATGATGGATATTAAATCCCCATAGACAAAAACAGTATATGCATACATCGGAAAACAGCATAGGGCAAAAATCAGATAGTAAAGCTCTGCTTTCACGTTGTTGTCAAACAAAAGTCGGAGTATCTTGCAGCCTGACAATACAAGTACCGGAACCAGCACAGCAACCAAATACTGAAACACCTGATACTGTGAGTCGCCAAAAATCAGGAAAATTCCTCTCAGCAAAGTGACCATGCCGATCTGTTGTGGATATCTTGCTATATAACGGCCTGTCAGAAGTCCCTGAAAATCTCCCATATTAAAAGCGTTCGCATACTGACATATCAAGCTCTGATCACCAACGGGTCCCGCTTTGCTGGCAAATACCCAATAAATGCTTATGACAGCGGACAACACACAGGCACCTGCCAATATCATATTTCGTATCTTCAGAGTCAGCTTCTCGGAAATCTTCCCAATATAATAAAGACAAACCAGAGATGCCAGAATCAAAAAGACATTGACCAGAATGGAATCCTTCTTAAAAAATATATGTTCATCCCATGGAGGCCCTATATTTTCCCCTGTCATAGAAAGACAATGATGAAAAAGTACAAAAAAAAGCAGAATACATACAAAATTAAAAATATAGCAAAATGTCTTTTCTTTCAACCATTTTCTCATGCCGTCTTTTTCCCACCTATCTCAAAAAGGCGCATATTATTCCAATATACGCCCTCAAAACATATCGTTTTTCTTCTTTCCATTATTCATCCACACTATAATTAGGTGCTTCCTTTGTGATGTGGATATCATGGGGATGGCTTTCCTTCAAGGATGCAGCGGAAATCTTGACAAATCTGCCGTTCTCCTTCAATTCCTGTATACTATGTGCCCCGCAATAGCCCATGCCGGAACGCAATCCGCCAAGCAGTTGGAATACCGTGTCCTCCAGATCTCCCTTGTAAGCCACGCGCCCTTCCACACCTTCCGGCACCAGCTTCTTGGCATTTTCCTGGAAATAACGATCCTTGCTTCCATTCTCCATAGCGGAAATAGAACCCATGCCGCGGTATACCTTATATTTTCTTCCCTGGAACAATTCATAGTCTCCAGGACTTTCCTCGCAGCCTGCAAACATGCTGCCCATCATACACACGTTTCCGCCGGCAGCGATTGCCTTGGTAATATCTCCGGAATACTTGATTCCGCCGTCCGCAATAATGGGAATGTCATACTTCTTAGCCACTTCGTAACAATCCATGATGGCCGTAATCTGAGGAACACCGATACCTGCCACCACACGGGTTGTACAGATAGAGCCGGGGCCGATACCCACCTTCACGGCATCCGCACCGTTTTCGATCAAATCCTTTGCCGCCTGGCCGGTTGCCACGTTGCCCGCCACCACCTGAAGATCAGGATATTTCTCCTTGATCATCCTTAAGCAGTTCAAAACATTCTGAGAATGTCCATGTGCACTGTCCAGAACAATAATATCTACTTTTGCATCCACCAATGCCGCCACACGTTCCAGAACATTCGCGGTAATGCCCACACCGGCGCCGCACAACAGCCTGCCCTGCTCATCCTTCGCCGCCAGAGGATAACGGATGGTCTTCTCAATATCTTTGATGGTAATCAGACCTTTTAAATTATAATCCTTGTCCACAATGGGAAGCTTTTCCTTCCTGGCCTGTCCCAGAATCTTCTTCGCTTCCTCCAGGGTAATTCCCTCAGGCGCAGTGATCAATCCTTCACTGGTCATGGATTCTTTGATCTTCTTGGTAAAATCCGTCTCAAATTTCAGATCACGGTTGGTAATGATTCCAACCAATTTGCGGCCTTCCGTAATAGGTACACCCGAAATACGAAATTTCCCCATCAGAGCATCCGCATCTGCCAGGGTATGTTCAGGAGTCAGTGAAAAGGGATCTGTGATTACCCCATTCTCTGAACGTTTCACCTTGTCTACTTCCTCTGCCTGTGCCTCGATAGACATATTTTTGTGAATCACACCGATACCGCCCTGCCTTGCCATGGCAATCGCCATACGATGTTCGGTTACGGTATCCATTCCTGCACTCATCATAGGAATGTTAAGCTTAATCTTCTTCGTCAGCCAGGTTGTCAGATCCACCTGGTTGGGTATTACTTGCGAGTACGCCGGAACCAACAGTACATCATCAAAGGTAATGCCCTCACCGATTATCTGTCCCATTTTCTGTCCTCCTATTCAACTGCCGCAAGCGGCAATTTGTGCTGCATCCACTCGTAAAGTACCCCTCTGTCAAGATGAATTCCCTCCTGCAAAATACATGCGGTCTTAAATTCTTCCGGCTGCTTTGCGCGTGGACGCTGTTTCCAGTTCCGCATCCACGCGCAACGTTTCCTTCAATTGAAATAAATTCCCGCCCACCAAATACATGCGTTCGTAATTTCATCCGAATATTGTGCAAGTGAATGCTGTTTCCAGTTCTTAATTCTCATGAGTTTACCAAAATTTAAGAATTATGTCAATACAAATTTGGTCTGTTCACATTCGTCCCTACCTGTCAATCCGCATATATTTTTCTGGGTGCCGTATTCCTCATCACCTTGATCATTTGCTCGGATGGGCTCAGAATCACCTTCTGGCCGCCTTCATAATACATGACATACCGCTTGTCCGGCTTTAATTCCTCACCAATACTGTAATCAATTTCCTTTGCATTGCGGTTCCTGTAATTGTCCAAATGATAGCTCTTGATGGGTGCCAATATTTCCATCCGGTCGAGACTGTATGTTGCCACCCGTTTTCTCTTGGACTTAGCCATAACCTTATCCACCACCAGCTCCCTGTCAAGGTAGAGATATTCATACTCTAAATCTGTGAACATATTGACAAAGTAGGCACCTACTCCTGTCAGCACCGGTGCAATGATAATAAAAGGGATCACTGTCCCAAATACGATAAAAGCCAGTGTGAATATCACCGTCAATACAATCAAAAAAACCTTAAAAAATTTGCCCAACATAGAAGGCTTTGCCTTTACCAGGCACTCCACATAAGTATCACTCATCCTACATACCTGCCCTTTTTTCTTATTTTGTACATCTTTTGTAACTATAATACCTTATCTCTTTTCAACTTGCAAGTTGTTCTCAAATCATTTCTGACTTATCTTCCTGATTTATCATTTTTTTAGAATCTGATTAGATTCGTTTCCTTGACATCATACAAACAAGCTCGTATCATAATAGAATAGATTTGTTACAAACTATGCAATAAAAGAAACAGATTTACTAAAAATAAGCAAACAGGATAACAGATTTGCTTGCATCAGCAATCGCAGAAACGAATTTTACGAAAGGTGGAACATATCATGCCGGTAATGGACGAATTCAAAGAAGAACGTGAAGCGCTGAAACATGGAACATGGAAGGAAAAGGTCAGTTATTTTTTTGACTATTACAAATGGCATGTTGTGGTTGCCATCGCCGCCATCATTTTTGTTGTCACCATCGGTCATCAGATATTGACACGAAAGGATACAGCTTTTTATGCCGCTATGGTCAATGCCCTGGAACTGACCTCCATAGAAGAATACACCCAAAGCTTCGCGGATTATGCCGGAATCGACCTGGAACAATATGATATTCTGATGGACACCAGTATGTATATTGATCTAAACAATCTCGATCAGATCACCATCAGCTCCAGCGAAAAGCTCATGGCCAATATTGCCGCCAAGAATATAGATGTCTTTATCACGGATGCTGCGATCATGGAACAACACGCCAACAGCGACACTTTCCTTGATCTGCGTGAGTTTTTGTCAGAAGAGCAATATGCCAAGTATGAATCTCGCTTCTATTACATTGACCAGGCTGTTGTGGACGAAAAAAATGCCCACTATCAGAACCTTGACCGCGATTATGTGCCGGAATATCCCGATCCCAGAAATCCGGAAGCCATGCAGGAGCCCATACCTGTAGGAATCTACCTGAACGACACTTGTACTTTGAGAAATTACTATTTTTATAGCGAAGGAGATGTTATTGTGGGGGTAGTCGGAAATACGGAGCGGCCGGAGATAACATCCATGTTCCTTGACTTTATCCTGGAATAGACTGCCCGAATAGTCCGCCCGTTACAGGCCTTGCGAAAAATATCACTTAAGAAATGCCTCTGACATATGGCTTATATTTCAATGTCCGGCACAACTGCGCGTTTTACAGCCCAGTCTGTACCGGACAAGCTCTATGGATGCCGAACATTTCCCCGTTTCTGCTTATCATAATTTTTTCTCGTTACAGGAGCTCTTTCAGAAGCCTGTTTGCACTGGCAGGATCTGCCTTACCTTTCATTGCCTTCATAGTCTGACCCACCAGGAAACCAATTGCCTTTTCCTTACCATTATGGTAATCCTGTACGGATTGAGGATTTGCCGCAATGACTTCTTCTATCACTCTGCGCAGGGTTTCTTCATCATTTACCATTGCCAGCCCTTTTTCCTTCACATATTGTTCCGGATCAATGTTCTCCGCAAACATTGCCTCGAACACTTCCTTAGCCACTGTGGAGTTGATTGTCCGCTTTTCTGTCAGCGCAATGAGCTTTGCCAAATGCTCCGGTGAGAAGCGAATGTCTTCCGGGTCCAGCTCCTTTTCTTTCAACAAGCGTAATGTCTCCACCATCAGCCAGTTTGATACCTTTTTGGGTTGACTTCCCAAAGCCACCGTCGCCTCAAAAATATCCGCCATATGCTTTGAATTTGTGATAATTTCAATGTCATAATCCGGAATATGATACTCTTCCCGGTAGCGTTTTATTTTTTCTGTGCGGAATTCCGGCTGTCTGGAACGGATTTCTTCCAGAAATTCATCACTGATGGACACCGGAACCAAATCAGGATCCGGAAAATAGCGGTAATCCTGCGCATCTTCTTTAGAACGCATGGCGTAGGAAGTTTCTTTCGCTTCATCCCAACGTCTCGTTTCCTGCACCACTGGTTTGCCCTCTTCCAACAAATCTATCTGGCGATTCTTTTCCCCTTCAATGGCTTTTGTAATGGCACGAAAAGAACTTAGATTTTTCATCTCCGTCCGGGTTCCGAACTCTTTTGCTCCCACTTCACGGACAGACAAATTCACATCAGCCCGCATGGACCCTTCCTGCAATTTACAATCGCTGGCTCCCAGATATTGGATAATTAGACGCAATTTCTCCAAATAGGCAATCACTTCTTCTGCACTGCGCATATCGGGCTCGGAGACAATCTCGATCAGAGGCACCCCTGAGCGGTTATAGTCCACCAGAGAGCAGTCCTCCCATTCATCATGGAACAGCTTTCCCGCATCTTCTTCCATATGGATTTCATGAATACCGATTCTTTTTATAGAATGTGTCCCCTCTTGCGGTTGTGTCCCGGAAACGTGCTCTTTTCCAATGTCTGTATCAGCAGCTTCAATCTCCACATACCCATCCCTGCAGACAGGCAGATAGAGTTGCGATATCTGGTAATTCTGGGGATTATCCGGGTAAAAATAATTTTTTCTGTCAAATTTGCAATATCGCGTAATACTGCAATTGGTGGCAAGTCCCACTGCTACCGCATATTCCAGTACCTTTCTGTTCAAAACAGGAAGAGAACCGGGCATTCCTGTACATACAGGACAGGTATGAGAATTAGGTTTGCCGCCAAACTCTGTGGAACAGCCACAGAAAATCTTGGTTTTTGTGGCAAGTTCCACATGAACTTCCAACCCAATCACTGTTTCATATTCCTTCGCCATTTTTTTCTCCTATTCCAGTTCCGCATCCGGCCTCCAGTCCCCCACATATGGAGGATGAATTTCTGGCCGTCAAATAATACGTCCATAAATTCATCCGGGGACTACCGGCCGGATGCTGTCTTTTATTTTCTATCTGGCAGTTCCCCATCCGCCCTCCACTCCCACACACAGGGAGGATGAATTTCTGGCCGTCAAATAATACGTCCATAAATTCATCCGGGGACTACCGGCCGGATGCTGTCTTTTATTTTCTATCTGGCAGTTCCCCATCCGCCCTCCACTCCCACACACAGGGAGGATGAATTTCTGGCCGTCAAATAATACGTCCATAAATTCATCCGGGGACTACCGGCCGGATGCTGTCTTTTATTTTCTATCTGGCAGTTCCCCATCCGCCCTCCAGTCCCACACATGGGGGAAGGAAGTTTCTATTTTAATTTGCACCGCTCGTAGGTGTATGCCGTCTGAAGCAATTTCTTTTCCTGGAAGCAATCTCCTATCAACTGCAAACCAATTGGCAAACCTTTGCTGTCAGTGCCGCAGGGAATACTGATACCGGGCAAACCGGCCAAGTTTACAGAAATGGTATAGATGTCCCCAAGATACATTTTGATTGGGTCCACAAGACTTTCTCCCAATTTGGGGGCTGTGGTGGGGGCAACTGGTCCCAGAATGCAGTCATAACTGGCAAATGCCTTGTCAAACGCCTGTTTAATCATCGCTTTCACCCGAAGCGCCTTCAAGTAATAGGCATCATAATAACCTGAACTCAACACATAACTGCCCAACATAATACGTCTCTTGACTTCCGGGCCAAATCCCTGAGAGCGGGTCTTCTTATACATCTGATGCAATCCCTGTGCCTCGGCACGCAAGCCATACTTAATACCGTCAAAACGCTCCAGATTGGAACTCGCCTCCGCAGCGGCAATGGTATAATAAGCAGGGATGGCATATTCCACAAGGTCTAAATCAAATTCCTCCACCACAGCGCCTTCCGCTCTGAGAAGCTCTGCTGCCTTCCATATGGCATCCTGCACTTCCGTGTCAAGACCGTTTTCATAATTGCTTTTCTGTATCCCATGCTCTTCCCCAATGTCTCCTCCGGATATATTTCTCCGGGAACTTTGGCCCGCATTGGCCTGATGGCTTAGCCCCATATAAGCTCTTGGAATACCAATCCGCATCCCTTTCACATCCCGTTTCAAGGCAGATGTAAAATCTGTATCTTTTCTCGCAATCTGTGTGGAATCCTTCCCATCAAACCCGGCAATCGTCTCTAAAATCACCGCACAATCCTCCACCGTCTTACACAAAGGCCCGATTTGATCCAAAGATGACCCATATGCCACCAGGCCATATCGGGACACTGTACCATAAGTAGGCTTCATGCCTACCACACCACAGTAAGAAGCCGGCTGCCGGATGGAACCGCCTGTGTCGGAACCCAATGCAAAAAAGCACTCACCCGCTGCCACTGCTGCCGCGGAACCGCCGGAGGAACCGCCTGGCACATGTTCCGGATTATGGGGATTGCGTGTGATGCCATAAGCCGATGTCTCCGTGGTGGAACCCATGGCAAATTCATCCATATTGGTCTTGCCAATGATCACCGCGCCTGCTTTTTCCAACTGCATCACTGCCTCCGCAGAATAGGCCGGGACATAATTTGCCAATATTTTGGAAGCACAAGTGGTCAGCATTCCCTCCGTACACAAATTATCCTTAATCGCCACAGGCACTCCTGCAAGAGGTCCATTCAACTCTTTTGCCTCAATTTTTTTCTGTACCAACTTTGCTCTTTCCAATGCACCTTTTTTGTCCAAAGTAATATAACAGTGCAAAATATCTTCCGACTTTTCTATCTGGGCAAGCACAGCTTCCATTGCTTCCACCGCTGTCGTCCTGCCCTCTTTGATGGCTGTGCCAAGTTCCACAGCCGAAAGAGATAAAAGTTCCATCGCTTTGTTTTCCTCACTTCCTGCAGCCGGCAATATCCCCTGCCGGGCTGCGAACCATCCCTAACACCTAAACGAACCTTCTCCTGTCACTATCCGCCCCATGCCATTCATCATAACTTCCATCGCTGCGACCCGGAAAAATACCCGCTCAACACAAACTCGTCTGCTTGCATTCTTCAGTGTGAAACGTGAAATCACTTAGCAAGTTTTTTCGAGCATAATGATTTCCTTCACACTTCCTAACATGCCGCCTGCAGCGGCACAAACAATTCATGAACCGCCGCAAACCGGGAAGAACGCTGCACTTGCGCTTCTCACCCTTCAATCAAAAGTCCTGGGCACTACAAACATGCTGTCTTTTTGGCTGGGTGCATTCAGCAATGTATTGTGACTTCCGTCGCCATTTGTCACAACATCCTCCCGAAAAACATTCTGCACCGGAAACACATGGGACATAGGTTCCACACCTTTTGTATCCAATTCGTTTAATTTATCAATATAATCCAACATTCTGCCCATATCTATTTTCGCCTGTTCCTTCTCATCGGAAGAAAGCTCCAGTTTGGCCAGAATGCTCACATATTCTATCGTTTCGTCATCAATTCTCTCTGCCATATCTCGCCCTTTCCGTCGTGCCGCCTCAATCATGCTGCTTCCGCGGCACAAACAATCACTGAAACGCCGCAACCTGGAAGAATGCCTGCACAAGACGAACTTGTTCACTTGGCATTCTTCAGTGTGAGAAAAGTCTGCGCAGCAACTTTTTCTCACACTAATCCCGTACCTTAATGTGTACCTCCCGCAGCTGTTGCTCCGTCACATCACCGGGCGCACCACAGAGCAGATCCTGCGCTGAACCACTCATAGGGAACGCAATGACTTCCCTGATATTCTCTTCTCCCCGAAGCAGCATCAGCATCCTGTCCACGCCAGGCGCCATACCTGCATGGGGCGGAGCACCGAACTGAAATGCCTGGTATAAAGCGCCGAATTTCTTTTTCAAGGCTTTTTCATCATACCCTGCAAGCGCAAATGCTTTTATCATAATATCCTTATCGTGATTTCGTACTGCACCGGAGGACAACTCAATACCATTGCAGACAATATCATACTGATAAGCAAGGATTTCCAGAGGGTCCTTTTGTTCTAATGCTTCCATACCACCCTGCGGCATGGAAAAGGGATTATGCGTAAAGGCAAGCTGTTTTGTATCCGGGTCAATCTCATACATGGGAAAATCATTCACGTAACAGAAACGAAACGCATTCTTCTCTGTCAATCCCAGCTTCTCCCCAAGCTCATTCCTGATTTTCCCCGCATAATAACAGGCTCTCTCTTCCTTATCCGCAATAAAGAAAATCGTATCTCCTACAGTAAGCCCTGCCTGCTCCCTCAGCTCAGATTTTAATTCCATGGGAATATACTTATCAATAGGTCCCTTATAAGAATAATCCTCCGCCACTTCCAGATACCCAAGGCCTCCCATCCCAAGGGATTGTGCAAACTGCAGCAATTTCTCATGAAATCCCTTGCTCATATCCTCATGCACCTTAATTGCCCGAACCGTTCTGCCCAGAAAAGGCTTAAAGGTACATTTCTGAAAAAACTCTGTCACATCAAGAATCCGCAAGGGATTACGCAAGTCCGGCTTATCACAGCCAAATTCCAGCATAGCCTGTCTGTAACTGATGACAGGGAAAGGTGCCTGCGTGAACACCGCACCTTCCGGCGCAAATTTTTCAAAAACCGCAGAAAGCACTTCCTCTCCTACCCGAAACACATCCTCCTGGGCAGCAAAGCTCATCTCAAAATCAAGTTGGTAAAATTCTCCCGGAGAACGATCCGCCCGGGCATCCTCATCCCTGAAGCATGGTGCAATCTGGAAATACCTGTCAATTCCTGATACCATGAGCAGTTGTTTATACTGCTGGGGCGCTTGGGGCAGCGCGTAGAATTTTCCCTTGAATTTACGTGAAGGAACAATGTAGTCTCTGGCACCTTCCGGCGAAGATGCGCATAGAATAGGAGTCTGAATCTCCACAAAACCCATCTCCATCATTTTCTGCCGCAGAAAAGCAATGACCTGTGAACGGAACAAAATATTGTCACGTACTTTTGCGTTTCGTAAATCCAGATAGCGGTATATGAGCCTCACCTCTTCCCTGGTCTCCTTAGAAGTCATCACTTCAAAAGGCAGCCGTTGATATACCTTTCCCAACACGGTAATCTCCTTTGCTTCCAGTTCAATGGTGCCAGTGGGCAGTTTGGGATTATAGGTGTCCTCATCACGCTTCTCCACACACCCTTCTATGGTGACACAAGTCTCCTTTACCAGTCCCTTCAACAAACTGTCCCTGCGGATAACCACCTGCAGCACACCGTACATATCCCGCAAATCAATAAATGACACACCGCCATGATCACGAATATTCTCAACCCATCCTGCTGCCCGTATCGTCTGCCCAATGTGCTGTTCACCGATTTCTTTGATTGTAATGTCTCTGTAACAGTTTTTCATTTCCATCCTCTTTACCTTGCCTTTCTGCTGTCTGCAACATTTTCTGTGTACTCCGCCCACATTGCTTTCCTGGACTTTTCCGTTCGCTCCGCCCATGTTGCTTTCCTGGACTTTATGCAGGCTGCGCCTTTTTCGTTTCAAAGCGCTGACTTTTCAATAATAACGTCAAAGAATATCACAGAATTTCATACACACAATGATGTGTTCCGATATATTTGCAGACTGTCCTGCTGAAAACGTCCAACTCACAGACATCAGAAACTTCGCCGTAAGTTCCCCGCCTTTCCCGGCGCCCACAGAAATAAAAATATCCCGGAACACAGTTTCCTGCATTCCGGGACGAATAATAACAAAATATTATCCGCGGTACCACCCGCATTGAAAAGCCGTACCTTCCATCAAAGATATCCTCGGCTCATCCTCTCTGACACTTAACGCGTGCAACGTGCTGTCCTAGCAAAAGAAGGAAGTTCCCCGCCCCATTTGTTCAGACAACCTGCTCCGGAGTGTTCCCCATATCACTTCCAGCCGACAGCGCTCTCAGTCGGTGACGCCGCCTTCCTGTTGCCTTCCCTGAAAGGAGTCTCTTTCATCGCATTTTTAATATGGAACTTATGCTACCATACTTTATTGAATTTTGCAAGGATTTTTTATCTCATCTTCAATAAGTCTTTTGAACACAACAATCAAATATATGATATAATATAACTTTATACTTTAATAATTTTATTCAAAATATCACACAATCCCAAACTAATTAGCGACAGTTCAGACTATTTATAATACAATTGGTATCACACGCTGTTCAACTTCTTTCCCTTTATTCATGTTTCACATACTTCTCAATCACACACTCATGCACCTTGCTTTC